>CACWOG010000042.1 GCA_902762455.1 uncultured Bacteroidia bacterium
CTCGCCCGAATTGTCGATTAATTTCTGTCCATCAATCCAGAATTCCTCATTGTCGGTGGAAAAATAGTACACACCATCCTCATCAATTTGTATGTAGCCTTCGGCAATGGACGCATAGTTATCGTAACCATTGAGAGGTTCTCCAAAATTTGCTACACTGCGGATATCAACCAGTTTGGAAATCACAGTATCCCTCTCGGCTTTGCCGGTAGCCTTTTCCAACTCGGCAACATTGAGGAACATTCCTGCAACATTGTGCATCTTCAGTCCTTCGGCAACATTTTCTACCTCAACTGCTGGTGCATATTCCTGCTTCTCAACGGTAATCTCGCGCACACGGCTCAACTTTCCCGATGGTAATACCGAAGCAATCTTCAGCAGGGTGTTATCCTTTATTATAATAGGTGCAACATATTCGGTCGAGTTTGCTGTCAGGTCGGAACCATCGGTAGAATATACTATTTTCACAGGACGCGAAGTCGTGAACTCGAGCACTGCCGAATCGACAAAAGCTACGAAGTTGCACGAGCCGTTGGGCTGTTCTGGCAGTGGAATATGGTATGTTGCATTATGCATATCAAGACGAACATAGGTATTGTTTAGGCGGCGGCAGAAATCGGCATAATCTTTCTTTTCCAATGGTGACCAAGCGACTTCGGCAAGCGCCATCACGCGCGGATAGTAGCGATATTCACGCAAAGTGTCATTATATAGGTATTCTGCCCAAAGGTTGCACTGCACACCGCGAACATGGTTACCCAAGTCCAATTTTGCCAAAGTATCGGGAATAGGATTGTAGGCGTAAGTCTTTTCCATACGCGAGTCGCCACCGATGGTCACAGGCTCTATCTTGCTGTCGCCCTGATAGTAGTCGATATACATTCCGCCGTTGTAAGGCGTCATTATTACATCGTGACCTTTCTGAGCAGCTGCAATTCCGCCTTCTTCGCCACGCCATGACATCACTGTGGCAGAAGGATTTATTTCCCCGTCAAGGATTTCGTCCCAGCCAATAATCTTGCGTCCGTGCTTTGCCAGCATAGCTTCAACACGCTTCACAACATAACTTTGCAGGCAGTCCTCGGGTGAATGTTTGGGATTCTCGTCAAGATGCTCTTCCTTAATTCGAGCCTGACACAGAGGACATTTCTTCCAGAAAACCTTAGGGCATTCGTCGCCACCGATATGGAAATATTCGCTCGGGAAAATTTCTACCAATTCATCAATCACACCTTGCAGAAATTCAAAAGTCGATTCCTTTCCGGGACACATCACAATATCTTCCACTCCCCACACAATGCGCGGAGTTACGGTATCGTTGTTGCACGACAGCCACGGATAAGCCGAAATGGCAGCTAGTTCGTGTCCTGGCACTTCGAGTTCGGGAATTACTGTTATGAAGCGTTCGGCAGCATACTCGACAATCTCGCGAGCCTGCTCTTGAGTGTAGAAACCACCATATTCGAAACCTTCTCCCTCGATGCGCGTAGCACCAGCCTTGGTGAGTTCGGGGTATTTCTTGATTTCGATGCGCCAGCCCTGGTCATCGGTAAGATGCCAGTGCATAGTGTTGACCTTGTACATTGCCCAGATGTCAATTTGCTTCTTAATGAACTCAACATCAACAAAATGTCTCGACGGGTCGAGATGCACACCACGATAGGCGAAGCGCGGTTCGTCTGAAATTTCAACGCAAGGCATACGCCACTCAATGTCTTTCACAACTTCGGGTGATTCTATTTCGGCAGGAAGAAGCTGCATCATTGTCTGCATTGCATAGAAAAGTCCCGCTGCCGACGAAGCCGTAGCCGAAATACCATTTTCCGTTACCGAAAGTTTGTAGCCTTCGCGTACAATCGGAGAAGCAGCATCTAAGTTGAGAATAATCGCATTCTTTTCTCCATTATCCACAATGGTAAAATCGAATCCTGTTGAGGCTTTCAGCTTTTTTGCAAAAAACTCAGCGACATTTTTTGCAGAATCGCAGTTCACAACAAAGCTTGTTTTCTTGTCAAGGACAAAATGTTTGGTCGTATCAACCGACATTTCCTTGGGCACAGGAATAATGTTAATACCTTCGTTGTAAGGTTTCATCTCGTATTTTTTGCCGCACGATGCCAGGATTGTAGCAACGGCAATCATCAGAATGCAAATATTTCGTTTCATAGCAATAAATTAGGCTACAAATTTAAGGCTTTTTAATGAGTTAACACATATTATGTTTTCTTTGATAAAAAAATCGGAGAACTTTTTGTCCTCCGATTTTTTGTCATATTGCATTTTGCAAATCCTATTTGAATGCGTTTTCGCAAAGTCCGTCGCCGCTGAGCAACAATCTGTCGGCATAGTCCGGAACTGGACGTCCCATGTACCTGTCGACATACATCTTTGCAAGGTACTGGCCGAGCATGAAGCCGTGTCCCTGCAGACCTACGAGCAATCCGTGTCCCGGGTCGATGATGTAGCGAGGTTCTGTGTAGTAGCCTGCCCAGAATGCCTGGAAGCTGACTGCACCAAGTTGCGGTATCCATTCGCGGAACATTTCGGAGCAGATTTCGAGGAAGTTCTGTGCGTTGAACTTGAGGTTCTTGCCAGCTTCGGCTGCATCAACACCTGGTGATGCACAACCGATGATTTGTCCAGTTTCCTTGAACTGCTGTCCGTAAACTGCCGAGAATCCCTTGTATTGACGGCGGTCGATGAGCATATCCAAGCACTCACCGTCCTTACCCATCATTGGCAGACGTCCAGTGATAAATGCCTGGTGCTTGATTGGGTAAAGTCCAGTTTCGATACCGAGCTGTTTTGCAAATTTTGCAGCCTGATAACCGAGCGAGTTTACAAAGTGTTCGCAGTGGTATTCTACGAATTCCTTGTCGTGAGTGTAAACCAACGCCATGAATCCCTTTGCTGTGCGCTGAACTTCAACCAAGCGGCAGTCTTCGAGCAGTACGCCACCCTTTTCGCAAGCCAAGTGACGGATGTAGTCGATTACCTTGCCAGGAGTTGCCTGCCAGCAGTTGTTGGTTACGCAAGCTGCGCTGTAAGTGTCTAGATTCGGGTTGAAATATGGTGAAATTTCCTTCTGGAAGTCCTTTCTGTCAACCATATAGCCGTCCGACCAGCCGAGCGATGCTTCCAACGACTTGTAGGTTGCCTCGTCGTGTGCGAAGCCTACATAGCGGATAGGGTAGTAGCCGACGTTGGTCTTGCTTTGCAATTCGCGGAAAATGTCTTGGTTGTGGTTTGCGATGTCGGCAATTTCGGGGACAGAGAATGCTGGACGACCGCCGCCGATGCAACGCCACGACGAACCGCGTTCTGCATTACATAGAACGGTCTTCTTGCCAGCTTCGGAGAAATAGCGGAACAATGCGCTACCTGCGATACCGCCACCTGCTACGAACACGTCACATTCAACGCGCTTGGTGTTCTTGCCTGCGATAAATTCGACTGGCTTGTTGGTCGGTTGCATATCGTTGATTGTAACCTGATTCGACAAAGGTCCACGTGGAGTAGCATCGCCAACAACTTCTATTCCGTGGCTGCGAAGCAACTGCTTTACGCGAGGAATACAACGTTTACCACGGCAAGTACCCATACCGATACGGGTTGTGTGCTTCAGTTCGTCAACCGAAATAACCTTGCGGTCGCCGATAACTTCAAGCAACTTGTCGAGCTGAACATCTTCGCAATGGCAGATGTAAGCAGGTTCCTTGTCGTTCTTCTTGGTCGGGTTCATTGCAACCTTTTCTCCGAAGTTCTTCTTCAGGATGAAGCCTGTAACTTCTATTAGCTTTTCACCGCTTACGTCGGTAGCCTTTACGCGGGCAACGTTGGTCTTGTTTTCGTTAATCTTGATGTGTTCAACAACGCCTTCGCCAACCTTTTCGCCGTTGTCGTTGATAAGAACGACTTCGGAATTGACGTCAACGTGGTATTCGATAGGCAGGAACAAAGTGTTCTTCTGCAGATTGTAGCCGAAAATTGCCAGACCTGGGCAGTGCGATACACATTCCATACATCCTACGCACTTGTTGTAGTCGATTTCGGGAACCGATGAGGTTGAAGCCTTTGTGATTGCACCTTGTGGACACGAGAACGAGCAGGGGTTGCATGCAAATCCGTAGAGGCAGTCGGCGACAACGAATCCGCGAGTGTTCATACGCTCGCTAGTCGGTTTGTTTGGATTCTGCAGAATGCGTACCGGACGTTGCTGTGCATCGATGTATTCCTTCGAAACAGCAAGGTATTCTTCATAGTTGACGCGCTTGTTCATCTGCATTGCAATTTCGAGGGCAACCTGCTTTCCGCGAAGAACGGCGCAAGTACCTTCGCCAACGCGAACTGCATCACCAGCACCAAATACGTTAGCACCGAAAACTTCCTTGCCCTTTGTGAGCAACTGGCTGTCGGGTATAAGTCCTGTACATATATTAATTACGTCAATACCTTCAATTACTTTCTCTGTGCCTGGAATCGGCTGGAAGTTCTTGCATTCTGCAATTACTGCACCTACTATGCCTGTGTGGGTTTCGTTCGGTATTGCGCGGAGCAGAGTGTGCGAAGTGTAGATTGGAATACCAAGTCGGCGTACACGGTTTGCCTGAACTGGGAAACCGCCTTCGTGGTCCATTGCTTCGACTACTGCCACAACTTTTGCACCAGCCTGTGTGGCCTGATACGAAGTTAGGTAGCCGATGTTACCTGCACCTATAGAAAGAATGCGCTTGCCGAGAAGCGTATGTTCTACGTTCATCATCTTCTGGACGACTGCTGCGGTATATACGCCCGGAAGGTCGTCGTTTTCGAAAACTGGCATAAACGGAACGGCTCCGGTAGCCACTACAAGATGTTCTGCATCGATGTAGAAGATGCTTCCGTCACGGAGGTTCTTGCAAGCCACGCGCTTACCTTCGAGCAAGTCCCAAACTGTGGAGTTGAGGAAGATGTTGCTGTGGTCGTCACCGGCGAGCGACTTTGCAATGTCGAAACCACGCATTCCACCGTAAACCTTTTCCTTCTCGAAGAAGAAGAATTGGTGCGTCTGCATATTGAACTGACCGCCAACGCGTTCGTTGTTATCTACAACGATATTGGCAATGCCCATTTCGTTGAGTTTCTCACGGCAAGCCAGACCAGCGGGACCCGCACCGATTATTACGACCTGAGTTTTGTAAACCTTGCGTGTTTCGTCCTTAGGTTCGATAACCTGCGGGAAATAATCCTGAGGAATTTCGCGAACCGACTTAACGCCATCGACTGGAGTTATGCAGATACGCTTGATTTCGCCATCGACCAGCATCTGGCAGGCACCGCATTTGCCGATGCCGCACTCGAGGCTGCGCTCGCGTCCGTCGATGCTATGACTGTGAACAGGGAAGCCCGCCTGATGCAAGGCTGCTGCAATAGTATAACCTTTCTGTCCTGTAACCTTCTGACCATTATATTCAAAGGTGGTCTGTTCGGTTTGCGGAATGTCCAAAATCGGATGTTCGGTAATCTTGTACATTTTCTTTGCTTTTATAATAGACTATATTTCAGTTAATTAAATAAAAAATCATCGTAAATTTTTGTGGTGTTAAATTTACATTTTTTTTGTTTTGGTATCAACGTGATACAAAAAAAACAGAAATTTTTGTTTTGTTAACAAAAGTTGCCTTGATAATCAATATGTTGAGTTTTGTGATTAAACTTCGAAGAACAGCTCAATGCATCGCAGCAACCGCTAGCTACAGAAACGTGCGTAGCAAAAATGGCTAAAAGTCCAACAGCCAACGTGTAATAACGTTCAACACGTTATGGCTTTAAGCCTGCAAGCCCCAAAATTAGTGTTTGCCAAATAAATTCGTCAATCGGAAATTCCAACCTTTAGCTCGGCTTTGCCAAATCGCAAATAAGTTTTATCTTTGCAATCCATAAAAAACAAATATAATGAACAAGGAAGATATTATTGAAGTTCTTGGTACAGTCCGTTATCCTGAAACAGGACGCTCTATAGAAGAGGAAGGAATGATAGGCGATATTGAAGCCAATGGCAATGAGATAAATGTCACTCTGATGTTTCCCAAGGCTACCGACCCGTTCTTGTCGGCAGTTAGGCGTGATGCAAAGGATGCTCTGGAAGCACAATTTGGTGATGTCGCAGTAAATATAATCACAAAAGTAAAGCCGAAAGAGGCAAAACCAAAGCCGACAGAATGCGGTGTAGGTAAGGTTAAAAATATTGTTGCTGTAGCAGGCGGAAAAGGCGGTGTTGGCAAATCAACAGTTGCTGTAAATCTTGCAATTTCGTTAGCTCAGAAGGGTTACAAAGTTGGTCTGCTCGATGCCGACATTTTCGGACCGAGTGTTCCAAAGATGTTCAACACCGAAGATGCACAACCGATGGCCGAAGCCGATAGCGAAGGTCGTGAAATCATAATGCCTATTGAACAGTACGGAATAAAATTGTTATCGGTTGGTTACTTTGTCGCTCCCGGTAGTGCTGCAATCTGGCGCGGACCAATGGCTGCTGGTGTAATGAGGCAATTTATACAGAATACCAAGTGGGGAGAACTCGACTATTTACTTTTCGATATGCCTCCAGGAACAGGCGACATACATCTTACATTGGTGCAGACCGTTCCAGTTACGGGCGTAGTGGTTGTTTGTACTCCTCAGCAGGTTGCAATTGCTGATGCTCGCAAGGCAGTTTCGCTGTTCCGTACCAAGGATATCAATGTCCCGATTTTGGGTATCGTCGAGAATATGTCGTGGTTTACACCTGCCGAATTGCCCGACAACAAGTATTACCTGTTTGGTAAGGATGGCGGTGTTGAACTTGCAAAGGCAATGGACACCGAACTTCTCGGACAGATTCCAATCGTGAAGTCAATCTGCGATAGCGGCGACAAGGGAATGCCTGCTTCGATGGAATTTGCAAGCATAGTTGGAAAATTGTTTGCTCAGCTTGCTGCAAATCTGGTAAAGGCTGTCGAAAAGCGCAATGCAACCTTGCCACCGACAAAAATGGTAGAAACAAAGTAAATTTATTCAATATGGAAGAAATAGTAAAGAAAATCCAAGCCTCGATTGACGAGATAAAGCCTTTCCTTCAGCAGGACGGTGGTGACATTGAACTTATTGAAGTAACTCCCGACTTTACTGTGAAGGTAAGATTGCAGGGCGCATGCGGTTCATGTCCGTATCGTATACAAACCTTGAAGCTCGGTGTTGAGGACAAACTCAAGACCGACGTTCCGCAGGTGAAGGAAGTGGTGAATGTAAATTGATAATGTATAATGAACAATTGACAAATTTATAGGGACGCAATGCATTGTGCCCCTATAAATATTTGATATACAACAATTAATGTTATGCGAAATTTTTCGTTGCAATTTTTTTCGCAAGTAAAATTAAACATCATAAGCTTATTTCAAACGAATAATGTACGGACGCAAAATTTTGCGTTTCAACAAAACAAATTCAAACAATTTCAAACAATTTGAAACAATCATAAACAACCTAAACCCTACAAAAATATTTTTCCAAACACTTCCAGCAACTGAGCATATATCTTCGAATCTGCAAAAAACGTCTGTTCAGTAAGACTGAAATTTTGGATTATGCGTTCTATGAGATAGCAAACACCAGCAACAATCAAAGCACCCTTTACTCCGCCAAACGCGAATCCAGCTAACTTGTTAAGCCATTGTATGCTTATGGCATCAGCAAACTTGTTCAGCAGTTTTGACAGAAGGAAGACTAAAATTATTACCCCGAGGAAAATTATTGTAAAACTGATTATTTCTATGTACTTGGGGTCGAACCAGCCCTTTTCGAGGATGAAATTGGTAAGCCATCCCGAAAAATTCACAGCAACGAACAAACCGACAAGTACAGCCGCTATTCCAGCAGCCTCCTTTATAAGCCCGCATATCAGTCCTTTAATAGCAAAAAATACTATTACGATTATGATAATTATGTCGGCAGCACTCATTCGCAAATATTTTTTGGCAAGATACCTAATAAATGTCAGTCTGTAACAGTATTTTTGCTTTTTTTCTCAACAGCAATCCCTTAATAAGTCTTAAATTTTACAAATAACATTTGCGATAGCCTTATGCCACAATAAAACTACAACATTTGCTTTGTATTATAATAACACACCTATTATTAAATATAAACGAATTTTTAACTACAAAATTGTTGTCAACATAAAAATGTTTACTATTTTTGCGCCGCAATTTTTGTATATATACTTTATATGACCTTATACATACTGAGTATGAAGAGATTTTTATTTTTATTAATCACAATCTTCTGCATATCATTGTTTGGTATGCAAGAAGTATCTGCACAAACGCCATCCGTTTGGAATGGTTCGTCAATTGATACCGCTTGGTATCATAACAACAGGCAAGCTACGGAGTTCACAATTTACTCTGCAGCGGAATTTGCTGGTTTTGCCAAACTGGTAAATACGTATGAAACATTCGCTGGCAAGACAGTATATGTCGGAAATGGTATAGACCAAGTTGTTATCGACCTTAACAACAAAACTTGGACAGAAATCGGAACAGGCTACTTGGGCCTTGAATTTCAAGGACATTTTGACGGCCGCAACTGCATAATAAAAAATCTAGTCGTAAGTCCGACTACTTGGAAATCGTTTAAGGGCCTTTTCGGATATGTCTCATCTACTGAAATCGGCAGTGCAATTGTTGAAAATCTCAATGTAGAAGGACGCGTAATTTCCAATTTTAGTGAAGTTGGTGGCATTGTGGGTAATGCCAAAGGGACATCTGCACATAGAACAATCATAAGGAACTGTACATTCAACGGCGAAGTCACTTCTGTAACTTACTCAGGCGGTATTGTCGGAGATGCAGAAGCATACTGCGATATAATTAATTGTGCAGTTGCTGGTACAATAACCTCTCTCGAATCATATGCAGGAGGTATAACAGCCAGAACTACAGGAGGTGGAGACGCTAGCACATACAATCAAATTACAGGATGTACAAACGCTGCCTCGATACACGCACCAGAAAACGTTGGCGGTATTACTGGATATGCGAACCTTTCAACAATCGCATATTGCAACAACGGCGGTTGCGTATTTGGAAACTACACGGCTGGTGGTATTACAGGAAACAGAACCAGCAATAGTATAATCAAATATTGTATAAGTACAGGAACAATAAGCACTGGCACAAACGGTAGCACAATCTATGGCGGTAACATAATCGGAGCAAACAATAGAACGAACACAACATACTGCTACTACGACAAGCAAAGAAGTCGTGTAGGTGGTGTATATGGTGACGATTATGCAAATGTTGCCGAAGGCAAACAAACTTCTGATCTCACTGTTACAACAAACGATGAAAAACCAGCTGCTTTAGCAGGCATGGAAAGCGAATGGACAAGTCATTTCTCATTTATTGCTGGCTATTACCCAATTCCTATCAATATAAGCGATAAAACTGCTGCAAGATTGGCTGCTCTACCAATTGGATTGCCAGAGTCGCCATTGGCATACTACAACGAGCCTGCCGATTTTACCCTGATGGACGGTTATACATATACGAGCAGCAACACTGGCATAGTTGATGTATCAGCAAACCCTGCAACTATAGGGAGTACAGAAGGTACTGCAATTATAACCGCTACAAGCGGAGAATGGAGCAAGGTTTTCGTTATTGAAAAGCCATATACTACTTCTCCAGTACTTACAATAGCAAATCTTAGCGAACTTGAAAGTTTTAGGAATGCAGTAAATGACGGTGTAAGAGGTTCTTACCAAGGCGTATCGGCATACAACGGCTTCAAAGGAATAACAATACAGATTACTGCCGACATCGATATGAGTCCCAACAGCAACTGGACCCCTATTGGTACAAACGAGAATCCTTTCTGTGGAACAATTGATGGTCAAAATAATCTGCTTAAAAACATTAAGGTAAACAGGACAAATCACAATTCCGGTCTTTTCGGTGTTGTCAACAATGCAAAAATCAGGAATATAAAACTTACAGGAAATGTAACATCAAACACATTGTTTTTAGGTGGCTTCTGCGGACGAACAAGAGGAACTTATGCGGATTCTGTTGAATTCAAAAACTGTCATTTTTACGGCAAGATAAATGGGAGCAGCTACTATAATGGCGGTATAATTGGTTACGCAGGAGCATACTGCGTTGTTGAAAATTGCTCTGCTGGAGGAGAAATAACAAGCACAAGCCAACACTGCGGCGGTATAATAGGACAGAATGGCGGTTCGGCAAGAATTGCAAACTGCATAAATGTTGCCGAAATAAAAGCGACAAATTATGCAGGCGGCATAATGGGATATGTGCAAAACGGCACAAAAATACACGACTGCTTGAATTCTGGAAACGTTTATGGTACATCAGAAAATACTGGAGGTATCACTGCTTTTATTGGCAATAGTGGAAGCGAAATTGTAAATTGTATTAATACAGGTACTGTAAGTTCGGGCGGAAGTATCGCAGGTGTAAGGGCAAGTGGATACAATCCTACATTTACAAACAACTACTACGACAGACAGCGTTCTGTAATTGGTGGCGTTACAAATGAAGATATTTCAGGCAAAGCAGAAGGGAAAAACACTTCTGAAATTTTAGCACTTACATCCGGAACGCTAAGCGAAAATTGGAACTTTACAGGAACATCATATCCTACTCCTAAAAATGTAGGTTGCGGCGTTTCTGACGATGCCGTAAACAACCTTGTAAAGATTGCCGCAGCAACAGTAACATTTGCAGGTAGCGAAATTTTCAGCGAGGTAGAGCACAATTTCACAGTTGCCAGCGGTTTCACTTGGAGCAGCAGCAATACCAGATTAATAACCATATCAGGAACATCGGCAACCTTGGTACATTCAGACCCATACGGTTCGGTTGTCCTTACTGCCAAAATCGATGACCTTGAAGATATTGAATATACCAAGAAAGTGCTTACCAGTGTATTGGGAGTGGATCCATACGATATTACCAGCTACGCTGACCTTTGCGCATTCCGCGATGCAGTAAATGCCGGCCTCGAAGGCTCGTACAAGGGTCTTATGAATATGGACGGTTACTGCGGAAAGACCTTTAACCTAACGAACAATATTACCATTGAAGATACGTGGACACCTATTGGAATAACCTCCACCAATCCATTTAGAGGCAACTTTAACGGTAACAATCATACCATTAGCGATTTGAATGTATCAAGCAATGTGGCATATTCCGGACTTTTCGGCTATATATACGTAAGTTGTGGCACTGGTGGAATCAAGGATTTAGTAGTTGAAGGTAATGTTAGAGGTACTTCGTATGTTGGTGGTATTGTAGGCTTCGGAAGAGGATTGAACAGCTCCACATATTTCACAATTGAGAATTGCCATTTCAAAGGGTCGGTAATAGCCTCATCATCATATTCGGGTGGTGTTTGCGGTTGCCTTGGTGCATATTCCACGGCTAAAGAAAGTACAGCAACTGGTGATGTAACCAGCACAAGCTCATACGTTGGCGGTATTGTCGGCAAAAGCAGTGGTGATGGAAATTCAAGTCTCTCATCTTTCTGTACATTTGCCCGCGACAGTGTGCTAAATTGTGCAAACAATGCAAAGGTAACTGGTAGCAGCTATGTAGGCGGTATATGTGGTTACAACTATATGTCGGAAGTAAGATACTGCTTGAATGCCGGTGAAGTAATAACAACAAGCGGTACTGCAACTTCCATAGGCGGAATTGTCGGATATAACGATGTTTACAGGGCATACGTTGCACAGTGTCTCAATGTATATGGCTTTAATTCCAAAGAAGGCAATATCATAGGCGTTGACAACGATACCATAACAAACTGCCCAGAAAGAGGCTCGTTAAGTGTAAACAGAAACTATTTCGACGAGCAGCAATGTGCGCTTGGTATTGTTACTGCATCCAATGGTACAGGCAAACTTACATCCGAACTTGTTGCCACAGCAGATGGAACAAAGCCATCAGCACTATCTGAATTTACAAATGGCAAGTGGTGGTATAAGAGAGGTTACTACCCGATGCCTATAAATCCGGCTAATGCTTTAGCTAGTACACCTGTATTGCTGGCAGCTACTCCTATAATGCTTGATGTTAACGATGGCGAGGCTGTTGCTCCAACAAATACCAACCAGCTTACTACCCGCGATTTCAATGTTACGGTTGCAGATGGACAGGTATGGACAGTCTCTGATGACAGCAAGATAACAATAAACGGAAGCACAGGTGCAGCACATATCACAAACCAGTTTATGCGATTGACCATTACGGCAACAATCGGTTCATATTCAAAGACTATGTTCCTGGCTAATACTACATACGTGCCACCTATCGCTATTCGCTCACAAGACGAACTCAAGGATTTCAGAGATGCTGTTAACAGCGGTAACAATGGTATGTTCGAAGCACGTGTATATGACCTTGCCACACGCACCGTAACTGCTGAAGTGGTTCAGGCATACAATGTAAACGGATATAAGGGCGTGGATTTCTACTTGACAAGCCATATTGATGGATTGGAAAATGTCGATTGGACTGCAATAGGAACAGCCTTGCACCCGTTCAAGGGTAATTTCCACGGACAAGGCAATAGGATTACCAACCTCCGTACATCTGGCAGCTACACAGGCCTGTTCGGATACATCGAGGAAAGTTCGATAGACAGTCTTACCATACAGGGACGTGCATATATTAATTCGACAAATGGCTCAATAAACAGCGACAACAAGATAAATGGTTCTTCGTATGTGGCAGGGCTTGTAGGATTTGCAAAGAAGTCGGTTATCTCACAATGCCACGTATCGGCTGTTATCAATAACACAGGTTCGTATACAGGAGGTATATGTGCAGAGGCAATTGCGACAATTATAAAGGAGTGCGACTTCTGCGGCAAGATAAATTCCTCCGTTGACTACGCTGGTGGTATCTGCGGTCACGCCAAAGCCGAAGATAATGTCGGCACGAAGATAATTTCCTGTACAAACGCAGCCTCTGTAACAGCAGCAAACTATGTCGGCGGTATCGTGGGTGCCTGCGAAAACAATTCGTAGTGGCGTTTGCGGTACCCTTAATGCTTCATCGATAACATCTTGCATCGCTACTGGCGGTGTAAATATGGGCGGTCCGATAGTAGGTTCCACCGAAGGCGATGTTACTGTAACCAGCTGCTACTTTGATAAACAAAGGTGCGACAGAACCGATAGCAGACCTTCAGTATATGACAAATATACATCTGAAATGCAAGGTACTGCTTTGCAAAGTGCATTAGGTACTACAGAATGGAGCTATACAACATCGCTGTACCCAATGCCGAAAAAATTGGCAACACAAACTGGCGCTAAACTTGCGGCTATTCCGTTGACCCTTGACAAGAGAGGAGACCCTTCTACACATCAGACATACCGTCTAGTAAGCCAAAACTTCGACCTTGTCAATGAAACAGGTATGACTTGGAATACAAATTGTAAACGCAACGAGGAAACAGGAAGAACATTCCTTAAAATTAGCAGCAATGTTCCAACCGTTAATGGATACGAAAAGGATTGCGCTAACATTTTCCTCAAGCTAGACAATTACCATGTAAAGACATTCTTTATACAGAATCCAGAGACTCTTGACCCAATTCCTATCAGCACATTGACAGAATTCATAAAGTTCAGAAATGCAGTAAACGCAGGGGAAACCGGTTCGTTCAAGGGTATAATGAATGAAAGCGGATTTGCTGGCAAGAATTTCCGACTTGATTGTGATATCGACTTGGCTCAGAGTACTTATCCTACCGACCAGAAAGCACAGACAAGCAATGTAAACATAAAAGACGACTTTTTGCCGATAGGGACAGGGTCTACCTGTCCATTCAAGGGTAACTTTGATGGTGACAACCACACTATTAGCAATTTGAAAATAAATGGCAATGGAAGCAACAATAATGTTCCGAGTTCATATAAGGCTGTCTTTGGATATGTTTTAGGCTCTACAATAAAGAACCTGAATGTAAAGGGCAACATTTCCAGTGCATCTTATGCTGCCGGTATATGTGCATTTATCCGCGGTGCCGAAAGTAGCAACTATGCCCAGATTATCAATTGCTCGTTCATCGGAGAAGTAGAATCAACTGGTAGCTATGTAGGAGGTATATGCGGTTATGCTAATAACTACACAAACATTATCGACTGCGAAGTTTCGGGTAGAGTTGCCGGTGGTTCAACCAACATTGGCGGTATAGCTGGATACTCGGGAGGAACCGACGATGCAAGAAACTATATAGAAAATTGCATCAATGTTGCAAATGTTGGAGGTTCATCAAGTGTAGGCGGTATATGCGGACAGATTTCAAAGGGCGACATAATGTATTGTACAAATGGTGGAAATATTAGTGGCACATCATATTCAACCGCAGGTATTGTCGGCTACAATGGCGGTTACGCTTTGTATTGCCTCAACACAGGAAATGCCAACACTGGTGCGTCTATCTCAGGTGGAAACAATTATTGCCAATATTGCTATTACGACAAAACCAAATCAACGGTACTTGGCGTTGCGAACAGCAGCAATGTAAGCAGTGACACCGATGGCGCGGCTATCGGTCTTACTCCTCAGCAAATAGTTGGCAATACTCCAACTGGACTATCAGGAACCAACTGGAGCGATACATACTGGACATTTGCAGATGACCGCTACCCTATTCCAACAGGACACACATCAGATATTGCAATGGTTTCGTCTATACCTATTTACCTCAACGACCCAACTTTATCTCAGGTATGGAACAATACACATTTAAACTTTACTCGCGCTACAACACCAGGAGAATATACTTGGACAAGTTCATTCCCCGGATATGTGAATGTTACAAGTACAGATGTCGCTGTTGATGCAGAAGCCGACCCCGAGACCGATATTTGCACATCTATAGTTACGGTAGAAAAAGGCGATGCAAAGAAAAAGTATATAATTACATCGAAAGAACCGCCAACCGACCTTGATATAAATAATGAAGCAGACCTTATAGCTTTCCGTAACGCAGTAAACAACAGGGATGGAGGAAAATACAAGGGTGTGCTCAACACCAACGGCTTTATGGGAATAACATTCCATATCAAGGATGACATTCAAATAACAGAAAGCGATGCGTGGGTAGCAATCGGATGTACTCCTGCAACTTTCTTTGCTGGAAATATAGAAGGTGAAAACCATACTGTTTCGGAAATTAATTTCTCAACAACAGCAAGCCCTGCGAAGTATTTTGGTGGCTTTATAGGAAAGATAACTGGCGGATATGTAAAAGACCTTACCGTAGAAATGAAGTCGGCAGGTATCGGTGCGGCAAATATCACAAGGGAAACTGGATATTTCGGCGGTATCTGTGCCGCTATCGAAGGTATATCGGCACTCAAGATGGGAGAGATTGAAAATTGTACATTCATTGGCGACTCCATTTATTCTAACACACAGGCCAATGGTGCTGGTGGCATCTGCGGATATGCAGGTGGCTGGTCTAGGATTACCGACTGCACAAACAGAGCAAGTATAGCTGGCCGTACAAATACTGGAGGTATAATTGGATACATGGGCAATACCTCACCGACATTACCATACGACAATGTAATCAACTGCGAAAACACTGGTAATATCGGAGTTGCAGCAGGTGGCGGTTCGTACATTGGTGGTATCTGCGGTCAATATGTATCGGCAGGAAACATGAACAACTGCAAGAATAGAGGCAACATAAAGGTAAACGCATACGGCGGCGGTATTGTAGGCAGAACGCAGGGTAAGAATTCGTTGACACTTGCAACAATTACCAACTGTGAAAACTTTGGTGATGTAAGCGCAGCCAGCAATGACAGTTATTCTGGAGGTATCGTCGGATTAGAATATTCGTATTCAACGATTAAGAATACAGCCAACTGCGGTAATGTAACAGGAAAGAGCCGTATGGGTGGAATTGTAGGATGGTCGCAATCGCTTGTGCTTGACAATGATAACCTAATATCTAACTGCGCTAACAGCGGAAGCGTTGAGGGTACAAGTTATGTTGGTGGTATATGTGGAAAGGGAGAACGCACCGTAATTTGCTATACCAACAATGGTGCTAATGTAACAGGTACTACAGCCAGCACAACAGGAGGAATCGTTGGCGATAGCGATGAAAATTCAACAGTAAAGGTTAACATTGCAACAGGAACAGTTGAAAAGGGCAGTTCAATATGTGGTACAAGCAAAGGAAATCTGGCAAACAATGTTTATGATATGCAACGGAGCAAGGGTAAAGGTCTAGGTACTACCGATGATGAAGCCGGTGTTGCAGAAGGAAAGAAAACTTCTCAACTTACAGGTTCTGCTCTTACAGGTACAATATGGACAGAGAACTTCGTCACAAACGATGGTTACCCAATACCTAAGGGTACCGACAGTAAAATCGGTTCCATACTGGCATCAGCTGCTGCAACATTCAATGCAAGTCCCGAAGTTGAAATATACGACAGCATACTGAATGACTTTACTGTAACAACGCTAATCGGAGAAGAACCAATAACCTGGTCTGTCGAAGAACCTACAAACATTGAAATATCAGGAAGTACGGCAACTATAACCCGTACTTGTGAAGAAAAGGAAGAACGGATAATTTATGCAGAAAATGGAGGAGAAAAGAAAGCTATAAAGGTTACTCTTGCCGAATTGCTTCCTCCCGACCTGACAGGAACCGATACAGAAAAGACGACTTGTATGGGACAATCTGTTGACATATCAACAGTTGCAGATGCTGATTATACTTACGACTGGGAAGGCACTGGCGTGTTAACCGATGGAGCAGCAACAGCAACCGTAGTGCCAACAGAAGCAACGACCTACACAGTAATAGTAACTAATGCTTCAACTTGCACGGCAACAGCAACCGTAGATGTCAATGTCGAAGGCTCTCCATCAATTACCGACCCTACAGCAAACGATTACATCTGGACTGGTGGAGCAAGCATAAACTGGGACAACAAATACAATTGGGTAACATACGACAGCGAAAACAGCAAATATCTGATAATTTTCTTCATTTT
>CACWOG010000043.1:0-7801 GCA_902762455.1 uncultured Bacteroidia bacterium
ACCGCTTGCGCACTGTCCGCTGTTTACCGTATATATGTAGTTTGTTGTGCCTGCATTTGCAGTGCTTATCGTGGCTGGACTCCACGAGCCGCTCAGTGCTGAACCATTGACTGGATTTGTCGCCGTTATTGCAGGCAGGCTTGCGCTTGCATTCTTGCAGTAAGTAGCATCTTCGAAGCTCAACGATACCGGGTTGACTACAGTGACACTTACCGTTTGTGGCTGCGAAACGCATGAACCGCCACCGTTGCGATAGAATACTATTCTCGCATGACCGTTGCCAGAACGAACACCAGCCGTTGTAGTGCCATCTGTTACACCTCCTATATATCCGGAACCGCCACCTGCATTACTACCACCACTAGAAGCATTGCAAGTATTACCACCTTGCCAGCCACCGCCGCCACCGGCAACGCCATCGTCTCGTCCCATACCAACAGCATTAGCACCATACCCAAAGCCACCGTAGATAATTGTTCCTGTTGTTGTTCCTGAACCGCCAGTTTCGCCACCACCAGCACCACCATTAAGATCCCACGATGCGCCACCGCCGCCACCAGCAACTATAAGTACATCGTTTCTATTTGATGAATAGTTTCTCAACTGATAGTTTGTGCTTCCGCTTGGAGCAGCCTTTGCTATGTGGGTTGCACCACCGCCTGCTCCGGAAGCCTCACCGCCAACTTCGTTATCGTCATCACAATTACCACCGCCACCACCATTATAGCCACCGATAGCACTTATGACAATATTTCCTGTTCCTAGTACAGCATCGTGTCCTTTACCTCCAACCACAACATAGAAATGCTGTCCTGATGATGTTGCAAATTTTCCTTTAGAGTATCCACCTTTACCACCGTTACCCATCCAATTTCCATTGCCTCTGCTTCTTCCGCCTTCAGCTCCCCATACTTCGAGGATTGCATAGCTTGTATTGGCAGGTGCTACAACCTCCTGCATTTCGCCTGTGTAGTCGAAATCGTAGGTTGCAATTATCTGGTCGTGTGTCGAATTGGCGTTTACTGTGTAGGATGCATCATTGTTAAGTGTTGGTGAATATGAAGTAGCATTTGCAACATTCGTACTACCCGAATACCAACTATAAGTATAGGCATTATTAGGAGATTGTATCTGAAGCTGCGCCTGCGAACCTTCGCAAATAGGGCTATTGCTTGTTACTGTTGGAGTTGGTAAAGGATTTACAGTAAGTGCTACTGATTTTGCATTTGATGTACATGGTATAGGACTACGCTTATAAACAGTAATACGCGCATAGCCGTTGCCACTTCGCTGTCCTGCGGTTGTGGATGAAGATGTTAAAACAGGATTAAGGTAACCAGAACCGCCGCCGCCAGCATAATTTTCAGCAGTTGCACTATAACCGCCATACCAGCCGCCACCGCCGCCACCACATTCTCCATCTGTATAGGTGCAATTTGTTGCGTATCCCCAAGCGCTACCCGAAGTTTGTGTTCCTGCGGCACACCCTCCTGTTCCATTACCTGCAGCGCCAGAAGTTCCACCTCCATTTCCGCCATTTCCGTTATCAGAAGCACCGCCACCACCACCAGCAACAATCAGTACCGCACCTCTATTGCTTGAAAGTCCGCTCAAAACACCAGTTGCTGTTGCTATATGTGTAGCGCCACCACCTCCAGCACCACTATGCGAGGTGCCAGTCCACGCACGGCCAGCGCCACCGCCATTCCAACCTCCAGCAAGCGATGTACTACTACTATAACTTCCATTATCAGTTGTTCCTTGTCCACCTACCGCAATATACAATTTACCTCTTGACACCGAATATGTTCCATAGGAATAACCACCATACCCACCTGTAAATCTTGAATCTGCATTACCGCCTTGTGCACCCCAAACTTCCAATTTTAATGCTTCAGTTCCTTCTGGAATTACAAATTCCTGCACCGAACCAGTATAACCAAAATCTCTTACAGCATATTCATAAAGGTCACCACCCAGATAGTCTTCTGTTGCTTTAACATAATATGTTTGGCTTGATGTGATATTCTGCGGTGTATATGATGAACAGTTGCTCGCTACAAGCGTATTGCATGCTGCATCGCTGTACCAATTGTACGTTGCACCATCAATTCCCGATGCCGTAAGTGTAACAGGAGTTCCGCAGTCGGTAGTTGCGCCCGATGCTGTTATGTTGTCAGCCGTAAGCACATCTATAGATACAGTACGCGAACAGCCACTAGCACTGACGGTGTAGGTGTTGGAACCTGCACGAGGTGTAACGGTATATGTTGCCCCATATGCAGAACCTGATGTGCCAGTGGATGACCATGAGTATGTTGGAGCAGCTGGATAACTATAGGTAAGAGATACATCATCAACGCCTACACCATAGCCATAATCACCGTATGCTGCGAATCTTATATATTTTGCATCATCGGGAATCTCCAAATTGGTTACTTGCGTCCAACTACTTGCACCACTTGTATAACTAACCTTGGTAGTCCAGTTCGTTCCATCAGTAGTATATTGCAAGTAGATATAATCAATGTCTCCACTCCAACTTGGGTTGATATACTTGAAACTTATCTTTTTATTTGTATATGATGACAAATCAGTATTTAATGTCAAATAGGTGTATGTGTTTATATGACTACTTTTATAAGCACCTACATTATAAGAACCTCCCCCTGCTGAGTTATAATTACTATGACCAGTGCCTGTTTTTTGTGCCCACATATAATCTGAATTACCTCCCGTCACAGTCCAGTTTCCTAATCCACTTTCAAAGCCATCAGAAAAAGAACCACTTTGTAATACTGGTGCTCCACCGCTTGCCGTGAGTGTTACCTGCCTTGAACTATTTAAGCAAGTTGTAGCAATGTCAGGCGATGAAGTAATAGTTGGAGATGTTGCAACGGTTATAGCTTTGGTTGCCTTGTGGATACACGACCTGTTAACCATATAGTTGCAAGCACTGTAGGTTGTGTTCTGCGAAGGCGACACCGAAAGCATGCTTTCGCCAGTGGCTATCGGGTCGGGGAAAAGACCTATCCAGTCGATTTCCATGGTAACGCCACTTGCCGTACATGGGTCAAGCCGCCACCCCCTTATATTACCATTTGATGTCCACAAAGTATGAGTTGACATATCAATCTCAACAATATGCCATTGATTATCGGAAGTTAGAGTTCCATTCTTATAATAATCGCCGTGGGCACCACCAGAGTTGTTTCCTGTTGTACTTTGGTAAAATATCTGAACCGACCCCGCATTTCCGCCCGTTACGCGATACCGCATCCGCACATACTTATATATAGAAGGATTATAACTACCAATATTATACATATCAATAGATGGATCATTACCTGCAGTGGTAAATTTTATTATACTCCTTTCTATGACAGGAGAACCTATATGTGTCGGTTGGTTTCCGCTAGAATAATAACTATTTGAACTCCAGTCCCAAATATATGGTTCGTATTCATAAAAGTCGGCAGTCTGTCCGCAACTCATAGAGAGGACAGATTCTCCGCCATCGCAAAGCGTAGTGGGAGATGCTGTAAGGGCAAGAGCAGGAACCGTAACTTCTACAGAGGTTGTTCCAGTCGGATTCAGCCACTTACATTCGCGACGTATAACATTGAAACTAAGATGGTTTGTTCCGCTTTTACGAGGACCATCCACATCGAATGTTATTGTTGCAGTTCCATTTGGGGCGACATTTGCTGAAAATTCAATCCTGCTGTTAGGATGCGAATCATACCATTCGTCTTCGTCCCATTTATAAGAAACAGCTACAATGTTGTTCATTGTACTACATTCAGTATTACCACCAGTAGCAGAGGTTTTCCATGTAACAGAACCAGTATTCTTGACTTGCAAGGTTACAGTACGCGTTTCGCCTATGCACCAATTTGTTGTGTTACAATTTATACTGGTAATTTCTGCAGCATAGGGAGTAATTTCTATATTGTCAACTGCGGCAGGAGGATTGTAACTGCCACCTTGATTGCTTTGGTCTGAATACCAATAAAAAACAAGGTAATATGTTCCTGTTGCAGAAATAGAAGCAACACTAGAACCATTTTGCCAAGAACTCTGCCCGTTTAATTTATTTCCTCCATCCACAGCAATCCATCCTGTAGGCGCTCCAGTTTGACCGATACCGTTCGATGATCCTGGAGCTAATGTTGGATTTATTGATGCTGGCACCAGAAATGCCCTCATATAGTCGCAGCATGTTTCTCCTAATGCCTTCCACTTGTAAGAAACGACAAAATCTCCTATAGAATTAAAATTCAAATTACGATACGCATAAATGTATTGGTATGTGCTATTATAGGAATTGCTAGTTCCTCCATTGGCCGATACATATAGTGATTTGCTTGAAGAATTATAAGTAGCAGAACCAATATACCATCCATCTGTGGCATTTCCAAATCGCCAATTGCCATTTTCGGTGGTATTCTCAAAATTGCAGGAATATGGGACTGAAGCAGGAGGTTGAAGTGGTTGAACAACAACAGTATAGTCCTCAGCCTGTCCAAACCCTCCACCCGAAGAAGTTCCATACGAACCATAATTTTTTACCACACGCATTCTTACGTTTCCAGATGTCACTGAAGACGGAATAGTTATAGTTCCCGACACGGAACAGCTTGAACAATTAGATATCGTTCCTATGTCAAAACTTTCTCCACTATCATCAAAATCATAATCACGATTAAAATCGAAAAAAACTCTAATATAGTTAGTATAACTTCCATCTGTGTTTCCATACACAGTAATACTATATGAATTTCCTGCGACTACGGTTGTAGTTGTAGATGTAAAATCCTCATATTTGTCTGCACTAGTAGTGCACCCTGAAGATTTATCAATAGTATTAAAAACAACTCGACAAATCGGTTCACAACCACTACCAAAAGAAACGGTTGGGTAGCTTTGCCCCCACGCCTTTCCGCCAAACAACAAGCAAAAGACAATTAACAATGTACAATTGACAATTGATAATTTTTTGCCAACAGCAGAATTGGCACTATTGCTTTGGGGAAATTGTTGTTTTCTACCAACTGCACTAACTTTTGGTTTCGTTTCTCCAACATACGAAACGGAATTCGGGATTGCGGGTAATTTTTCCATATATGAAATATCTTTGTGCGATGTTGAAAAAGAATCGTGAGTCATCATTTTTCTGTTGTTACCTTTGTAAAATTCTGCCATATTTTTACTGTATAAAATTCAACAATAGCCCCTTAAATTTCACTAAATCAGCGCATCACACCCACCAACAAAAAACATCTCCTCAAATGCTAAAAATTAGCGACAATTTGGGAAATCCAAAGTTAAAAAATATTTAACACGAAAAATCAATGCTAAACAATATATTATACAATTACCTATATTAGATAGACCGAATAAGCTGTAAATTATACATAATAGCATAAATACACTTGCTTGTATATTGCTTTTTATAGTAACAAAAGCGCGATTTATATGCTTAATACAGCAAAAACAGTTGCGTAGGGTGAAAAATGAACCATAATTTAGCTTTTTGACAATGAATAATTGCTGTTATTCTACCTTGCTTCTATTTCAAATAACACAACCTTGTTATTAACTTTAGGTATAGTTTGTTCGCTGTGTTGCGATTTCGCCGTAACTTTGTGAAAAATTGGAATTTATATGAGATTTCTTGTTCTGGCGGTATTGTTCGCTGCATTTGTGGTTTCCTCGTGCGGAAATGCAGGTGCGCTTGAAAACCAAGCCGTTGATGTGCAAACCGAGAGTCCCGATAGGGTCGAGGCGCTTCCCATTTTTTTCGTGAAGGCATTTTGTCCCGAACATGGTTTCCGTGGTACTGCCGATGCTGGACAGAAAGTGGATAGCGGAAAGGACGAAAAGACTGGTCTTGAAGTGGTTTCACTGTACGGAAACAACAAGAAGCCTACCGCCGAGCAACTGAAGAATGTCGATGTTGTGGTTTTTGACTTGCAGGATGTTGGAGTGCGTTTCTACACTTACATTTCGACTTTGCATTATGTGATGGAGGCTTGCGCCGAATCGGATATTCCCGTGATTGTTCTCGACCGTCCGAATCCAAACGCATCGTATGTTGATGGTCCTGTGCTGGATACAGCAAATTACCGTTCTTTCGTGGGAATGCACCCTGTTCCGATTGTCTATGGAATGACAATCGGTGAGTATGCCCAGATGATAAACGGCGAAGGCTGGTTGAATGGCGGAATCAAGTGCAATCTCACGGTTGTTCCCTGTTTGCACTATACGCACTATCGCAAGTACAAACTGCCGATAAAGCCGTCACCGAACCTGCCCAATGCCAGAAGCATAGAGCTTTATCCTACGCTTTGCATCTTCGAGGCGACTTGTATAAGTGTTGGTCGCGGTACTGATATGCAGTTTCAAGTGCTTGGGCATCCGCTGTATAAGGATGTGATTGACAGTGCTTTCGTATTTACACCTAAGCCAAATGCAGGTGCTTCCAATCCTCTGCTCAACGGAAAGGAGTGCTATGGGTTCAACTTGGCTGATGGGGATGCAATATTCGATTGGAGTCTAGGAAAGTTCAATGTTTCGGTGATAATCAAGATGTACGAACTTTTCCCCGATAAGCCCAATTTTTTCAACAAGAACAATATGCTTGAAAAACTTGTAGGTTACAAGGCATTCCGCAAGCAGATTGAGAATGGCGTGAGCGAGGAGGAAATCAGGAGTTCGTGGAGCAAGGACTTGGAAAGATTTAAGGAAATTAGAAGTAAATATCTTATATATAGTTAGTTATGGAACTTGGTATTTGCGAATATGCATATCTTCCGTTGCGTGCAGGAATGTCGCACAGGTCGGAAATGGTAAGTCAGGTGCTTTTTGGCGAGGTGTTCGAGATTGTTGCAAGGCATTCCGACTGGACAAAAATCCGTCTTTTGCACGACAACTATACTGGTTGGATTGAAACGGTTACAATATCGGCATTTGTTTGTGAAAATCACGAGGCTTCGTATGTCAACGAGCGTTATGTGGTGCGCGATGTGCCTACCATGATGATTAAGAACGAGAAGAACCAGATTTTTGTTCCTAAGGGTTCGCTGTTGCCACAGTCGGCGTTTACAGACCGCAGTTTCAACATCGGCAACAATAACTACTATATACTCAGCGATATGACCGAACGCACCGAAACCGACATCCGCAGTAGCATTATCCGCGAAGCCGAGGACCTTATCGAAACGCCTTACCTTTGGGGCGGACGTTCGCAGTGGGGAATCGACTGCAGCGGTTTTGTACAATTGGTTTACAGACTTTCGGGACTGCTTATGCCACGCGATGCCTCGGAGCAGGCCAAGTTGGGGAATACCATGAGTTTTATCTCCGAAGCCAAGCCGGGCGACCTCGCTTTCTTCGACAATGAGGACGGAAATATTGTCCACGTAGGAATCGTTTACTCGGCATCGGAAATAATCCACGCCTCCAAGAAAGTCCGCATCGACCGCATTGACCACAACGGCATCTACAACGATGAGTTAAAGAAATATACGCACCAGTTGAGGGTGATGAAGAATGTTATAGGAGGCTAACAGTCTTACAGTCTAACGGTCTTACAGTCTTTTAGCCTTTTCGCCTGTCAGCCGTTTCTCCTAGAAATACCCGCTCCAGTCATACATTACATATCCTGCAATTTCGTGAATCAGCATATTCCAAGTGGAGAATGCCGATGGCGCAGGGATTAGCCATGTTTCGGGATTGGCACCAAGTTTTCGGCTGCAATAGTCAACAGGGTAGGAGTCGAAAGTAAAGCCTTCGTTTT
>CACWOG010000043.1:7890-20893 GCA_902762455.1 uncultured Bacteroidia bacterium
TCAAGCAAAACCTTTGCTGCTTCGACTGCATTTTCGTGGGTGTTGCGCGATTCGGTTTCGATGATTATGTCTTCTTCGGGAACATTTATGCTTGTCAGATAATCTTTTAGCAGTTGCGATTCCTTGTGAGTCTGGTCAAGCAGAAGCCCCGAACCGCCCGAAATGAAAATCTTTTCGATGCGCCCTGTATAGTACAACCGAACGGCTTCAAGAATTCTGTCGGTGGATTGTCCAAATTCTATCTTGTCGTTTTCGGTGTCGTAGAAAATCATTCCTGTAAGAACAATGCCGTAATCGTAGCATTCAGCAAGTTCGCTTTCCTGCACTGGCTTTTCCTCCCACGCGCCAAGACTGAGGTTTACAAGCAGCGGATTGGTGAATAGCAGAAGCAGCACAAACGTTGTGATGCGTAATCCTTTTTTGACTTTGTCTTTCTTGAAGCAAAACGACAACACGAAGATTATCAGAATCCAAACCAAAGGAGAAAGTAAATATTGCAGTATTTTTGACAGCGCGAAAAACATGTTTTAAAACTATCTTTTATAAATTGCAAAGTGAACAAATATAATTAACTTCGCCAAAAAAATTTTTGAATTTATTTTGAAATGGAAAAGAAGAATTTTGATTTAAGTCCAAACCTTCTTGAAAGGTTTTTGCAGAAGCCTTGTGAGGAGTTCACAAAGGCTGACATCATTAAATATATTGTAGAAAACAACATCGAGATGCTCAACTTCCGCTATGTTGGTGGCGACGGTAGGCTCAAGACCTTGAACTTCGTCATCAACAGCGCCGAATACCTAGATCAGATTCTTACCACTGGCGAGCGCGTTGACGGTTCCAGCTTGTTCACTTTTATCGGTGCAGGTTCGAGCGACTTGTATGTAATTCCAAAGTACCGCACTGCTTTCGTAAATCCTTTCGAGGAAATTCCGAGCATCGACATTCTTTGCTCGTACTACGACAACAACGGTAAGCCATTGGCTTCGTCGCCAGAAAACATCTTGAAGAAGGCACACCAGAAGTTGAAAGACACAACTGGCTACACTTTCAAGGCTTTGGGCGAACTTGAATACTACATCATTGCCGACAAGAGCGAAAACGCTATGTTCCCGGCTGTTGACCAGCGCGGTTACCACGAGTCGGCTCCGTTTGCAAACTACGAGTTTATTCGTAAGGAAGCAATGCACCTTATTGCTCAGTGTGGCGGTAAGATTAAGTACGGACACTCCGAGGTCGGCAACTTCACCGATGGCGATTTCTACTACGAGCAGCAGGAAATAGAATTCCTTCCTTGCGAGGCTGAATCGGCTGTAGAACAGTTGATTATCGCAAAGTGGATTCTCCGCAAACTCTGCAGCGACTATGGCGTAAACTTGAGCTTTGCTCCGAAGATTACAGTAGGCAAGGCTGGTAGCGGTCTGCACATCCACATGATGCTCTCTAAGGACGGCAAGAACATGATGGTTGACAATGGCGTTCTCAGCGACGATGCCCGCAAGATGATTGCCGGTATCCTCGACCTTGCCGATGCTCTCACCGCTTTCGGAAATACAATTCCGACATCGTATCTGCGTCTTGTTCCTCATCAGGAAGCTCCTACCAACATCTGCTGGGGCGACCGCAACAGGAGCGTTCTTGTTCGTGTTCCGCTGGGTTGGACTGGTGACATCAATATGTTCCGCGATGCAAATCCGCAGGAAAAGAGCAAGGCTGCTGATTACGACAGCAAGCAGACCGTTGAAATCCGTAGCGGTGATGGTTCTGCAGACTTGTACTTGTATATGGCTGCTCTTATCGTTGCAGCACAGCATGGACTTACAATGCGCGGTTCGCTCAAGATGGCTAAGGACTTGTACGTAAATGTAAACATCTTCAGCGAGGAGTTCAAGGATAAGTTGGCTAAGCTGAAAGCTCTTCCGGATTGCTGCTGGGATTCTGCCGAGGCACTTGATGCAAAGCGCAAGTTCTTCGAAAAGGACAAGATTTTCCAACCAGGACTTATCGATGCTGTTATCAAGGGGTTGAAGGCATACAACGACAAGGGCTTGAGCGAAAAGCTCTACGGTAAGACCGAAGAAATCCGTGAATTGGTTGAGAAATACATACACTGCATGTAGAAGAATTAACAATGGACAATGAATAATGGACAATAAAAATCAAAAAAGGCTGCCAGATGGTAGCCTTTTTTGTGTTTTTGAAAAAAACGAGCAGGCCATAAGCCGAATTCTGTGGCATCGTTAGATGCTGTCTATCATTTATCTGTGCATTCTACCCCTCGGCTTGGGCGGGCAACCCTATAGCGCCGATATACATGAACTTGCAGCTTGCGGGGCGGACGGCTGACGGTGTCGCCACTGTCACCGGTGGGCTCTTACCCCACCTTCTCACCTTTACCTTGTCGCCAAGGAAGTCGTTCTCTTCTCCGCTGCCAAACCTTCGCAGACTTCTCTTATTTCAAGAGCGCAACGCCCTGTGCTGTCCGGACTTTCCTCATTACCTTGCGGTAACGCGATAGACTGACCTACTCGGGGGCAAAGATAAGGATAATTTGTGATTTACGATTTTAGATTTTTCTGAAAGATACAATCGGATTTGCGATTTACGGATTGAAACAACGAGGAGTGATTATGTAAATGCAAAAAAAGCGCAGAATTTTGTTTCTACGCTTTTTTATATTGTCATGGCAGTTTGCCTAGTTAGTTACTACAAATTTTATGGCTTTACGTTTCTTCTGGGCTTTTACAGTGTCGCCGACAAGTACCTTGAGGTAATAATAGCCGCTATTGTATTTCGATACGTCAACGAATGTGTCCTTGCTGTTTATGCATCCAGTGTCCATTAGCATACCGTGTTCGTTGAATATCTGGTATTCATAAATGTCCTTAGTTATGTCGTAGTTAGCCTCAATGGTTATTTGTCCTGTAGATGTCGGGTTCGGGAAAATATCGAATGTTACAACTTCAGGTGTCGGCTCCGGTTCTGGAGTTACAGGTTTTGGTAAGACTTTAAGTCTCAATGTTACAATGGAATCGCATCCATCAGTGTTTGTCAGCGTATTGGTGAATGTTACTTCGCCAGCCTCATGTATGGCAGCAATGTCGAATCCGTAGTTGGAGTATTCGGTGTCAACTTCGATGCTGTCGAAAAGTTGTATATTGTCGATTTGTCCGACTTCGAGAACGAGAACAACAAGGCTGTCGCAACTATTGGTTGCTGTTAGGAACAAAGTGTCGATTCCTGCATCGGCTCTGCCTTCAAATCCTGGGGTTGTTGACATATCGCCTTCGCAGATGTGTTCGCTGAGGTTGACCTGATAGTAGCTGTCGACAGCAAGGTTTAGCGTAATAGTACTGTCGCAACCGTATTGGCTTGTGAGAGTTGTATAGTATGTTCCAGGCTGGTTTAATATCTGTCCGTAGAAGTTGTAGGTTGCGCTTGAACATATTGTAAGGTCAACGTTTGTGTTGTATGTCGGGTTTACAGTGAGGCTAAGTTCTACGACAGAGTCGCATCCACCTGCCAATGGGTATGTGTTGCTGAAGTTGAAAACGCCAGCATTGTCCTGAGTCGGCAATGTGAATCCGTTTTGGCTGTACGAATCGCCCTTGCAAATCTGGTCAGAAATCGGATTTGTCTTTACGCTGTGGTAGTGGACTGTATATGTTTTAGCCTTGTCGCCGTGGGTAACATTTATCGTTGCTGTTTTTCCATCAGACGAAAGCGATGTGGTGTATGATGCACGTGGCGAAGCCGTAGTTGCCGAAATGTAGTTTGTTCCTCCGCATTCTACGTCAACATAGTATTCTGTTGTATTCTGGTTGAAGTTCGGGATGTTTTGTCCGTTTACGGTTATTGACGAAAGGTTGGCATTGTAGATGAACTCTATATCGTCAATATAAAGAGCATCGCCGTCGCTACCGCTCATAGCAATGTAGTTGGTCGAGAATGTAATCAGAACAAATTGAGGGTCGTTCGATGGGCAACCTTCGTAATCAATAGGAGTAGAATGGCGTTGCCATGTGCTTCCATTATTTGAAAAGTTGTATGACGGAACTTTTCCAACGATATGATTCGGATATTCGTTCTGATTTTCATTTCCTCCCAAAGGATCCTGAAGATTGTAGTTGTCGTGAATATATAGGTGGCAGCATGCCTGGCTGGCATCACTTGCATTTACAACCTTTGCCCAAAAAGCAATAGAGTCTGGTTTTGCATTGAGGCGGTGGTTGAAATCGTTGTTTGTTGCTATTGTCCGGTTTCCGTTGCGAGTGTCAGCTGGATCTGAACTCATAAGTTGCATCTGCCCACTAGTTAATGCGCCATTTGCCAGTTTATTTAAGACAGGCGTGTTTTTGGCTTTTATGCAGCAAGAATATTGTCCGGTGGAACCAGGACGGATATCTGTGGAGCGTTTGTGCTTTGCGCTTTTTGCATAGGAACATCCTACCGCAAGAATTCCAGATAATCCGCAGTATGCAGACGGGTAGGAATTCCATCCTGTAGGTTCACTGTCATCTGCACCTGGCCAATCTTCGAAGCCAGGGTTCTCTAATTGATATACCTGTGAATATGTGTTTTGAGGAGTTGCTAATGCAAAAATTGCGATTATTGCAGTGAAAAAAGTGAAATTCTTTATTCTCATATATAAGTCTTTTAAAATTTCAAGCCGCAAAGGTCTAACATTTTTTTCAAATAAAAAGTTTTTGTGTGAATAAATTTTAAACGTAGGGTGTTAATGTGTTGAGGGAGAGGAGTTTCGCTGTTTGTGTGGCTAAAGCCGTTTCTGGGTTTAACTTCGTTGAGGGCTTCGCCGTTCTATGTGCTTCGCACGTTTCAATGGCTTCGCCGTTTAACTTCGTTGAGGGCTTCGCCGTTCTCGCTTCGCTGTTTCTATGGCTACGCCGTTTCAATGCCTGCGGCGTTTGACGCTGACGCTGTTTCTGTGGCTTCGCCGTTTTATGTCTGCGGCGTTTGACGCTTCGCTGTTTCTGCTGTTGTGTCGTGGCGTGCCGCGACATAACAATATTGAAACCTTGTGCGAGGCGTTTTTGTTCAAAAAATCGTCAATCGTAAATCCAAAATCTAAAATAAAGTTGTATTTTTGTAAAAAAGTTTTTGGATATGAAGACGAAAGAAGAAATAGTAAGCGATTGGCTGCCAAGATATACGGGGAAAACGTTGGAAAGTTTCGGCGAGTATATACTTCTCACGAACTTCCAGCTGTATGTTGATTTGTTTGCCGAGTGGAACAATGTTCCGGTAGATGGTCTCGACCGCAATATGCCGAGTGCCACTGTTGACGGCATTACAATAATAAATTTCGGTATGGGAAGTCCCAATGCTGCGATAATCATGGACTTGCTGAGTGCAGTTTCGCCAAAGGCTGTGCTGTTTCTTGGCAAATGCGGCGGGTTGAAGGCAAAGAACAAGCTCGGCGATTTGATTCTGCCGATTGCCGCCATCCGTAGCGAAGGTACGTCGAACGATTACCTGCCGCCCGAGGTGCCTGCGTTGCCGGCGTTTATGCTGCAGCGTGCGGTTTCTACCTCTATCCGCGACAATGGTCACGACTACTGGACGGGAACGGTTTTCACCACCAACCGTCGCGTGTGGGAGTACGACGAGCGTTTCAAGAAATACCTTATAAAAACGCGTGCAATGGCTGTTGATATGGAGACGGCAACGATTTTCATTGTTGGCTTTGCAAACGAGATTCCGTGCGGAGCCTTGTTGCTTGTGAGCGACCAGCCTATGGTGTCGTCGGGTGTGAAAACCGAGGCAAGCGACAAGAAGGTTACCGAGCAGTTCGTCCACGACCATTTAAAAATAGGTATAGATTCGTTGAGGATTATCAAGAGGGGCGGTTCGTCGGTAAAGCATTTGAAGTTTTAGGGATTGATAGAGACGCAAAATTTTGCGTCCGTACAATCGGATGAGATATGTTGTTTTGAATATCTGAATTTAGAGATTCAGAAATTAGAATTCTGTAGATACGTTGCGTGCAACGTCTTATATTTGAACGTATTATTGTGAATTTTGAAAAAATATTATGTTTTTTATCCAAAAATTATTAATTTTGTATCAGATTTGATTTTGAAATTATGAATTTGTACAATACTATATATCAGTTGGTTTGTGATAACGACTGCGTGATAATTCCTGGATTTGGAGGTTTTGTTACGAATCGTTTTCCTGCAGATGTGGATTTCTCGAAGCAGGAATTTTATCCGCCAAGCCGTAAGGTTGCCTTTAATGAGAACCTATCGTTGAGCGACGGACTTTTGCTGAATTATATTTCGCAGACGGAAGATGTTTCGTGGGCTGATGCCGAGCAGATTGTAAAGTCGTTTGTGGATGAATTGAATGAAAAATTATCAGACGGCAAAACATTGACATTTGATGACTTAGGTTCCTTTTCGCGTAGGACTGGAAGCCTTGTGTTTGTGCCGAATACCGCTAATTTGCTCGATGAGGCTTTTGGCTTGGCAACATTCAATTTTCCTATGTTGCCGTCAGTATCGAAGCCACGCATTGAAAGTGCAATAATAAAAGGTATCCCCGACAAGAACGGAAAGAAGAACCGCAGGGGTAGGGCTATCGCATGGTCGCTGTCGGCTGTGGCTGTAATTGCAGGACTTGTCTGCATGTCGCTGTATATGGGCTGGTTCGACAGGTTGTTCGGCAATGGCGATGATAATACAATGCTTGCTGGTTTTGGCGTTAGCGCAAACAATGAGCAGGTGGCAGAAGCAACCGAAGAGGCAATTGCTGATGAACAAACTGCCGATTTTGCTGAGATTCAGGAAGTTGTTGCTGAAGAAACAGAGTCGCAGGATTTGGCTTCGGAAGAAGTTCTTGCTGATGAAGAGATAACAACCGAAGAACCAGTTGCTACAAGCGTTGAAACTTCTGTTGTGGCTGTTAATACTACCGAATACAAGGTTCATATCATTGCAGGCTGCTTCGCTAATTACGAAAATGCCGAAAATGTTTACAAGGATTTGTCGTCAAGAGGTCTTTCACCACAGATATTGCCATTAAACAAGGGTTTGTACAAGGTCAGTGTAAAGGGCTTTGCTACTACAGCCGATGCTTGCGCCGAACTACAGGCACTCAAGGAGCAGACTGGCAACGACTCGTTGTGGGTGATGAAGATGTAGGGGAACGAGTAGTCTTGCGGTCTAACAGGCTCACAGGCTCACGGTCTTTCAGCCTTTCAGCCTTTTAGCCTTTTACCCTTCGTAGTATTCAAACGCATCAATAATATCAAGGTAAACTCCGTCGAAGCCAGCATTGGTTATTCGTGAGAGGTAATTGAAAATAATTTCTTGCCATTCCGCATTCCAGTATTTTACCTTGTAGTTGCCTTTCCATTTCGGGTTTTCCTTGTCGAGCCACGACGGATTTCCACGTTTCCATTCAGTTTGCCAGTAGTAGCGGTAGTCTTCGGCTTCGCCAATCGACATATAGGCAATCACCATGCGTTTCCCTCCGTTTGCCTTGGTGCGAAGCTGTTCGATTTCATCTGCGGAAAATTCTTCTTCGTTTAAGAATAAGTCCATGATTACCAGGTCGTAGTTTGTGGCGCAAATGGCTTCGATGAAATCATGCTTAGTCGGGTAGTTTTCGGGGTTGATTAGGTATAGGAAGTTTTTGACTTGTCCAAGATTTGTTATGTCGTCGGAGTTCTCGTTTTGGATAGGCGTTTCGGGAATTATATCCAGATTACGGCTTGTGGCCTGAAACGAAATGAAGCCTGCCGATTGGTTTTGCTGTTGCGACGATGCAATGTTTTCGGCAGACGAGCAGTAGTCGGTTGTTAGTACGGTTTTCCCCGCCTCACGGAGTTGCGACAAGTATGATTTTAGATATTCGGTTGTTTTGTGCGGTGTTGCCTTGTCGTCTTTTGCATAGCCGAAAAACAAATCTTCCTGTCCTTGTCCGTCAATTGCCGAAATGTATTCGCTGGAGAGTTGACCGTCGGATTTTTCGTTGGTACTTATTAATTCTACTCCATTTTGCGCAATTATCTGAAATGCAGGATTCTGCGATTTTGCCTTCTCGCTTATTTTTACTACAAAGTCCCGCATTTCCTGTCGGTAGTCGATGCTTTTGTCTTTCTGGCAGGATAACGACAATGCTGTGATTGTCAAGATGATAATTGCGAGGGAAATGTTTCTCATAATTATCTTATCCCAGCTTTCCGTAGTGCATCGTGGTAGCGGCGGGCATTGGCTTCGTGCTGTGCATTTGTCGTTGCAAAATTGTGATAACCAGAGAAATCCTCTTTGGCGCAGAAATACATGTAGTTGTGATGTTCGTAATTCAGCACTGCATCAATCGATGTTGTTGAAGGAATGCAAATCGGTCCGGGAGGTAGTCCTTTATATTTATAGGTATTGTATGGCGAATTGATTTCGAGGTGCTTGTTCAGGATTCGTTTGATTGTGAAGTCGCCAGCAGCAAACACAACCGTAGGGTCTGCCTGCAGAAGCCAGTCCTTTTTCAGACGGTTGATGTAAACGCCTGCAATGCGGGCTTTTTCATCGTTTTTCTGGGTTTCGCTTTCCACTATCGATGCCAGAGTGGACACTTGCGACTGCGTAAGTCCCAGTTCGTTTGCCTTTGCCTTGCGGTCGTCGTTCCAGAATTTTTTGTATTCGTCGGCCATGCGCTGCACAAATTCCTCGGCAGAAGTGTTCCACCAGAACTCGTAGGTGTTTGGAATGAACATCGAGCAGAAGGTCTGCTTGTTGAATCCGTATTTCTTTGCGGTTTCCTCGTCCTTGAGCAGTGTGGCAATGTCGGCGGAGTCGGCTTCGATGTTCACGGCAGCCTTTCCTGCAAGAATGTCGAGAGTGCGCAGGCTTATGAAAGTGACTTTCACTGGTGTCTGTCGTCCGCTGCGGAGCATGTTCACGAGTTCGTTGTTCGACATTCCGTTTTCGGGCTTGTACTTGCCGGGAAGAACTTTCTGGTCGAGTTTCTTGAAGTCGGCAACCTTTTCAAACGAATCCATGTCGGTTACATTGCCCGACGACTTCAAGATTTCCAGCAATCCGTTGTAGTCGGTGCCAGTCGGAATATATATATAGGTGTTGTTTTCGGCTGTAACATTTGGTGCGTACGCATAGTTGTATGCCTTGTATGCGACGAATGCACCTGCAACAAGCAGTATGAGTAAGAGAGCTATGATTACCTTTTTCATTGTTGTAACGTTAAATTATTATTGCTTCAGGTTCGAGTTTTACACCGAATTTCTCGAAGACTTTGTCCTGCACGATTTTGGAAAGCTCCACCACGTCGTTTCCTGTGGCGTTTCCAGCGTTTATGAGTATGAGTGCCTGATTCTTATGAACAGCTGCGCCCTTGTGTTGGAAGCCTTTCAGTCCGCATTGGTCGATGAGCCATCCGGCAGCCAGCTTGAAGTTTGCACCAGCAGTGAAATATTTTATTTCGGGAAATTTTCCTTGCAATGCCTTGAATGTTTCAGCATCGACAACGGGATTCTTGAAGAAACTTCCTGCACTGCCAGTTTCCGAGACTTCGGGAAGTTTTTTGCGGCGAATGTCGATTATTGCGGAGCGGATGTCGGCTGGCGATGGATTAGTTATCTTGTTGTCGGTCAGATATTTTTCGACATCGGCATACGAGCGGTTGATGGACGGGTGTTTGCTGAGCTTGTAAACTACCGACAGAATTATTGCCTTTCCTTTCAGCAGGTGCTTGAAAATGCTTTCGCGGTAGCCGAAGCAGCAGGCCTCGTTGCTCATGTATTGTATGTCGCCAGAGTCGAGGTGCAAGAATTTCACGCGATGTATGAATTGACGGGCTTCGGCTCCGTATGCACCGATGTTCTGAACGGCACTTGCTCCTACAGTTCCCGGGATGTACGACAGGTTTTCAAGTCCGTAGGCTTTGTTTTCGATGCACCATTCCACAAACTCGTCCCAAATTTCTCCAGCCTGCGCCTCGACGAAAATGTTGTCGGCTGTTTCGTAAACGATTTTTCTGCCTTTGGTGGCTGGATGTATTATTGTGCCGTCGAAGTCTTTGGTAAACAAAACGTTGCTGCCTCCGCCAAGTACAAAAAACTTGAAGTCGCTGTCGTTTTTATGAAGTCGTATGAAATCGAAAAGTTCCTCGTCGGTGCTGTATTCGAAGAAGGTCTTGCATCGTGCTTCTATTCCGAAAGTGTTGAGTTTCTTTAAGTTGTAGTCGTTTTCAAGTGTCATCGCGAAAATTTTACTGCAAAGGTAATAATGAAAACGATTGCGATTGTTTCCTGACATATTTTTTATCCACAGCCAAATGTGTTCTGCTGTTTTTCGCAGTAAAATCGGTAATTTTTGAGATGAAAAAAAATCGTGAAAATGTTTTGTGTGTTCGTTTCTATATGTTATCTTTGCGATAAATTAATAAACATTTTAAAAACGTAATAATATGAAGAAATTAGTTATTGTATTGGCAGTTATTGCTATGGCATTTGCAATGTCATCATGTAAAAAGAATGGTGGAGCAACACCAACCGACGCTACTAAGTCTTACTATGAAATGCTGAAGAAGGAAGATTTCAAGGGCGCTGTTAAGAGTACTTATAAGTATAACAAGGAAATGACAGCTGATGAAAAGAAGAAGGCTGAAGAAACTGTAGATGCTTTGGCAGACAAGATTTCGATGGCAATGTCATTCACTGGTGGTATAAAGGATTTCACTGTTGGCGAAGAAGCTATTGACGGTGAAATGGCAACTGTTAAGGTAAAGGTTACCTACGGAAATGGTGAAGAAAAGGAAGAAGAACAGCAGCTTAAGAAAATCGGTGATAAGTGGTTCATATATGATGGTGACGAAGTTGTTAATCCTAACGATGCGTTTGGTGATATCAACTTAGACGACGAATCAGAAGAAGTTGCAGACGAAGAAATCGCAGACGAAGAATAATCACTACATTCTTTTTAGAACTATAATTTCTGCATCGAAAGTAATTTCGGTGCAGAAATTTTTTAAGTAGAAGCAATATTTTATAGTCGAATAATGAGAAAGCCACTTGTATTCATTTTGTTACCATTACTTTTCTGTATAGGATGCAAGCCTCATGTGGAATTATTGGTTGATGAGTCCAATCTTCAGGAAGGTGACATTGCTTTTCGTGGAGGAACGAGCATTGAGAGTAATGTGGTTGAAATTGCCGACCAGAATGGAATCTACTCGCATTCGGGAATGTTGGTGAAATACGAAGGCAAATGGAAGATTGTCCATGCTGTGCCAGGAGAAGAAAACGAAACTGGTGGCATACAGTATCTCAAGATGGACGACCTTGACTTGTTTTTTGCACCCGATAGGGCTTGTGCTGGATGTTTTGCCCGTTACGACACTACTCCCGACGTGCTTGAAAAGGTGGCTCAAGAAGCCATAAGGTGGTGGAAAAAGAAAATTCTTTTCGACAACGAGTATTTGATGTCAGATACAACAAAATTGTACTGCTCCCAACTCGTGCAGTTGTCGTTTGAAAGTCAAGGAATTGATGTGGCACAAGGTAGATGCCATAAATTTCCATTAGCAGACGAAAAGGTAATTTATCCGTCTGACATATTGGAAAACCCCAAAATCACAAGGTATTATATATTGGAAGAAAAACCTAAAGACTAAGGCGTTTCTGCTTTCGCAAAATAATTCGTACCTTTGACAAGTTTTTTTTCAAGGTATGAAACGTATTTTTGTATCGGTAACCAACGACATGACCAATGACCAGCGCGTAAACCGCGTGTGCAACACCTTGTGCGACATGGGGTTCGATGTGGTAGTGTTGTGCCGTAGGCTAAGGTCGTCGGCAGAACTTGAGCCGCGAAGATACAAGGTGAAGCGTTTCCGTCTGCTGTTCAACAGGGGAATGCTGTTTTACGCCTGCTTCAATATGAGGCTTTTTTTCTACCTGCTGTTCCATAGCGCTGATGTGCTTCTTGCCAACGACCTTGACTCTTTGCTGGCCAATGCGATGGCTTCCAAGTTAAAGCGAGAAAAATTGTACTACGATACCCACGAACTTTTTACAGAAGTGCCTGAACTTCAAGATGCTGGCTTAAAAAAGAAAGTATGGCTGTGGATTGAGCGGCATTGCATTCATCGTCCTGTGGCAACTTATACGGTCTGCCGTTCGATTGCTGATTATTACAACGAAAAGTATGGCCTTGATATGAAAGTCGTGCGCAATTTGCCTATAGTCAAGGATATGCATCCATACGATACTCGCGAAAATATCCTTTTGTATCAGGGTGCGCTTAATATGGGACGCGGAATAGAGTTGCTGATTGAAATGATGAATCATTTTCACGATTACAAGCTGTACATTGCAGGCAAGGGATATATGGATGCCGAACTCAAGAAGTTGGCTTCCGATTTGAGTCTTTCGGAAAGGGTTGTTTTTACTGGTAACCTTCGTTTCGATGAGCTGCACAAGCTTACTTCGCGTGCAAAAATCGGCTTTTCTGTGGAACAGGGGACAAGTTTAAATTATAGGTATGCCCTTCCCAACAAGGTTTTCGACTACATTCAGGCTGGAACGCCAGTTGTTTGCTCAGACCTCCCCGAAATGCGAGCCGTGGTTGATGAATATTCAGTTGGTGAGATTTTTGCAGACCACGATGCCGAAAGTCTGGCTAAGTTGGTTTCGAAGATGTTGGAAAATCATGAGAAATTGTCTGAGTGTCATAATAATTGCATCGTGGCGGCAAAGGTTTTGAACTGGGAAAACGAACAGAAAATATTGCGTGGAATTTATGTGGAATAGTTTGTACAGAAGGTTTTGTCTGCTGACGGTTTTGTCGGCTTTGTCTGTGATGGCGTTTGCGCAGTCTGGCGATGAGAATTTCGATAGGGCGGAACAACTATATAAGGAGCAGAATTTCAAGAAAGCGGTTGTTTTCTACAAGAAATCTGCCGACGATGGCAATGTTTCAGCGCAGTATGCATTGGCGAATTGCTACTATTACGGGCAGGGTGTTGA
>CACWOG010000044.1 GCA_902762455.1 uncultured Bacteroidia bacterium
TAGAACATAACGGGCATAACGCAAAACCTTTACAACCTTGGGCGAAATCTTCAGCTTGTGCTTGGGGTTTATTTTGCCGACAAGTTCCTGACATGCGCCAAACGGACATACATACATGCAGTAGAACTGCTTGCCGAGGAAAAGCGGAGCCATAATTCCAGCCACAAGCACAATGAACAGGAATATTTCCATCTGCCAGTTAACACCAGAAACAAGCCATGCCGACAATTTTGCAATGCTGATGAACTGTCCGAGCCAGAAGCCAAGTATTCCTATTGATGCCAGCAGCAGCACAATGCGGAATTTCCTTGTCCGTTGCGGTTCCCAGAAGCAGAATCCAGCGAACAGCAGGAATACCATCGAAGCGATGAAGCCCACAAGATTGCCCATATTCTCCGTTTCGGCAGAAGTCGTGGCACTGCCGGCGTATGTTTCGAGGCGAACTCTTACCGATTTCGATATTGCCGAACTCGAATAGGTTGCGCCAGTCACTGCATCCACAACTTTCGCCTTTGCCTCGTCGGTCGAAAGTCCATTCCAGCTTTCGAGGAAACCTTTTGCCACTACGCGGTCGAGGAAGGATGGCGTTTCGTTGTTGTCGAGCAGATGTACTTTCTGCACCTTGTTGTCGGGCGAAAGCAGGATTACGAGCGGAACATTTCCAGCATAGCCCTTTATGTCGGCACAGTACGGCATCGAGAAAAGCGCTTTGCCCACCAGTTTTTCCGACTTGTCGTAAAGCAGGTAACAGTCGTTGTCGGCTGTATATTCGTAGTACGAGAAATTTTCAACTATTTCGGCAAAGCAGGCTGTTGAGTCGCCAAGTTCTGTTATCTTTTCTGCCGATTTTGTTCCTATCTCAAAGTTGAACACCTTGCCCGATGTCAGGCATATTGCCACGGCAAAGACGAGAAGGATAGATATTTTTATAAGTCGATTCATAAAAAAATATTAAAACTTCAATCACAAAAAATAATCACGCATGAGATTTCGGACAGGTTAATTCACGCAGCTCCACATTCTGTATCGCTGGTTCATTATACCTTCCGAAATGACTAAAAGAGTCATTCCACAAAGCAGAACGAACAGGCATAGGTACGAGCCTTGTGAGTTCGCTTGTGCGGAATCTCCCAGCATGATTGTTTCTATGTTTTTTGTTAATTATCACAACCTTGAATACTTTTAATTGATGGTCTTAAAGCTAAAACCATATATCTGCTTTTTTGTATTGTCAATACCTTATTTCCATAAGTCTTCAGTTCTTATGGTCTTGTACTTGCTTTCCCGTGCTTCTTTTTGGCTACGCTTTATCATTGCTACATATTCTGGATTGTATGGTTTTTCTTCCTTTTCTACAGTCTTGCGTTTCGCCCCATACTTTTCAAGCAATGCAATGAGATCCTGCATCAACTTGTTTCTTCCATCGTATTCAAGTGTTATCGTTGCCATATATTTTTCTCCCAGTTTATTTGTTGCAAATTTACATAACTTTTTCAAATATCGCCCTATCATATAATGAAATACAAGGTTTTTTGTTTCCAAACTACTAATATATCAGAATATGCTTTCTTTTATTTTTTCAACTAATTCTCCAAAGTACGGTTCCTTTATTCGACTAATTTTGCGAATTACATCTCTCTCGACATTGCCAACTATAATATGACATTTTGCATAGCTTGTCTTTGATAACGGTTTTGTAAGCATCTCATCTGAAAGTTGGTAATAGTATTGATTGTTATAGTCTTTGGAAGAGATTAGGCAAAGATAAATATAACCTTCATTATATTGTAGTTCGTCGTTTGACACTATAACAGCCGGATGTGGCTTAAACGTGCCGTCTGGAAATAGAAAGTTTATTTCCACTATGTCTCGTTGCGTGTACCTCATGCTTCATTCATCATTTTTGCAGCATTTATCTTCGATGTGTACAAGAACGCTTCCTTTTCCCGTTGTCGTTCAACGTCTGGGTCATTTTTTTTCTTAATAAGACCAAGGGCGGCCAGTACCGTCATTATGTATTTGCCCCTTGTCGTTCTTTCGTCAATAGTAATAGTATAAGTTGCCATATTATTTTCTCCCAGTTTATTTTGTTGCAAATTTACATAACTTTTTCAAATATCACTCTGTCATATTATGAAAATACAAGGTTTTTTGTTCAAATCAAGTTTTTCTCGCTTCCACTCGGCGATGGATTTTGTGCAGATAAACTCGTCGTCGGAAGTAATATTGAGAGCGATACAAAGCATTGTCTGTGGCGAAAGCGTTGCCTTCAGGTCGTCGAGCAGACGGTTGTTGCGGTAAGGAGTGTCCATGAATATCTGCGACTGGCCTTCCTTTCGCGAGCGTGCTTCCAAATCGCGCAACTTGCGGGTGCGTTCGGGCTGGTCGATGGGAATGTAGCCGTTGAATGCGAAGTTCTGTCCGTTCAGTCCCGACGCCATCAGAGCCATCATCATTGAGCATGGTCCAACCAGAGGCACGACCTTAATCCCCTTGCGATGAGCCATTGCCACAATCACATTTCCCGGGTCGGCGACGCAGGGAAGTCCAGCCTCGCTTATAAGTCCAATGTTTTCGCCATTTTCGGCAGCATCAAGGTAGTTGGAAATGTCGGTGTCGATGGTGTGCTTGTTGAGTTCGTAGAAGGTTGTGGAATCAATATCCACTTCACGGTTAAGCTGTCGCAGATAGCGGCGCACTGTGCGCACATCCTCCACGATATAGTGTTTTATGGTTGGCACAAGTGCGACAAGTCTCTGTGGCACAACCTCGTCAAGCGGTACCTCGCTTATCTTGTTGGGTATGAGATATAGAATACCTTTTGAATCCATTGGCGGAAAGTTATAAAACGATGCAAAAATATTGAAAAAGCCATATCGCGACAAAAAAATCTTGTCGTAACAAACAATTTGCTTACTTTTGCAATGCAATTGCAATGGGGAATTAGCTCATCTGGTAGAGCGTCAGGTTCGCAATCTGAAGGTGGTCGGTTCGAGTCCGATATTCTCCACAAGATTCAAGACAATGCAAAGCATTGTTTTTTCTTTGTTGTCCGCTAAAATTTCAACAAAATCACATAAATTAAAGTGTATCATATTGTTACATCAACAACAAAAATAGGCAGGCTTGATTTTGGAAAGAATATATCAACCTCGGAGAGGTTGCATATATATAGGAAAATGTATGTGTTTTGAAGCGTTGGCGCATATTTTTGCTGCGGAATGAAATGGAGCAACGCAAAAATTGTGACAACGTATAATTTAACGGACAACAATAGTTTTTTTATCGGATTTCAATCTTTTTTGTAGAGCAGTTTCCGTATTTATCGATTACCTTTATTATATATGTACCACCGCTTAAGTTAGAAGTGTTAATTGTGTGAATGTCTGATTCAATCTCCGACTCGACAATGCAACGTCCTGTTATATCGTACAATGTCAAGTGCGACAAGTTGTTGCCTTCTATTATGACTTCTGTTGTTGCAGGGTTGGGGTATATGGCGATGTCGTCCATGTCTATCTCATGTCTGCTTGCTGGTTCTCCAACCGAGTATGCAATCTTGAATCCGCCTGCACGCCCATTAGCGTCGGTTGAGAATGAAATTGATGCGTACTCTCCGTCAAAACTTATTGCTTCTGGAAGAGTGTCACCTGAAAATTCGGCAAATAATCTTCCGTTACGCAAAATCCTCACAAAGTCTTTTCCGTATTCTGTATCAAGTTCTAAAAACTCAAAAGTAAAGTTTGATGTGCTATCTGGTCTTATTTTCCAAGTGCAACTTGTATTGTTGTTGTAGTTCCAACGTCCGCTTCCGTCCTCTATGGTGTCTGTCATTTCGGTAAGATTCAATAGCGACTTGCAGAATTTTGGCTTAATAGGTTCAAACGATATTAGCCAGCCGTCGCCCGAAGCGGTTTCGTCGGAGACAAACTTTATTAGCATCGAAGTGGAATTTATCTCGTAACTTTCCTCTATGGCATCTTCGCCGAATATGCTGGCTACAATAGGAGCGTCCTCGTCGTCGCCTGCGTATATGATAATGTAGTCGGTGGCATCAATGTCGAACTTTTCAATCTTAACAGTATATCCCGAAACTGAATCGTGTTGCGTTATATGCCACGAGCAGTCGCTTTCGGCAGCATAGTCTCCAAGCGGACCGCTACCATCCTCTATTGTGCCTTCGTAGAAGTTGATTTCCTTGTATCCTTCGCAGCTTTGGTTTTCGTATTTTGGTGTGGCATTGATGATTACCTCGTGTGCAAGTCGGAAGTTTGAACCGCCTGGCGACAAATTGCTGACTGTGAAAAATCCATCGTAAGAACCGCCCCATCCCCAGTTGATGTGGTAGCGTGTGGAATCGCTGTATCCGTCGAATACGAAGGCGTGTCCGCTCTCATATACATAGTCGCCCCAGCCTGCATAGTAAAGCGGAATCTTCCTGTCGAGATGGTTGACCAGAATGCCGTTCCAGATTGAGTCGGGAATAACGGTGTCGTTCTCGATGTTGTCGGGGATTACCGTCGGCAGGCTGTCCTTGAAGATGTACCTAGCTTCATCGCTGTAGCCAAAGTAGTTGCGCATAGTGTAGGCTCCCTTGTGGTTGTTCATACCGCTACCATTTGGACCATAGTTCATATCAACAGATACGCCTATGTTGTAGAGCAGACGTGCAAGGTTTTCGTTGTAGTCGGTTGGTTTCACAGGCATAAAGTCGTAGTCGTAGTGCTGTTCGGCAAAGTTTACCTCCAGATGACCGTAATCGGGATGGTCGTATCCGTAGCTTCCAGTGCCTTGTGTCGGGTATCTGAAATAATTGAAAATCTGAGCGATAGCAGTTGCTACGCAACCTACAACGACGTGTCCGTCGGCACCTCGTGAATCTTCGGGGCATTGGGTATTGAAATATTTGCCTTGGTTCCATTTTGTTATCAGAAGCGGAGCTACGGTTCTTACTGCACGTGGCTGAAAATCGGCTTGCATATAATATCGCCATTCGTCTTGGATATGCTGGCTTGGAACAACATTGTTCTTTATGGCGTATGCAATTTGCTCGGAGTATGATTTTAACACAGCCTCTACACCCGGATGACGACCGTTTGCCTCACAGGAACTTTCGTGCGAGAATGCAAGCAACGGCTCCACCGATTTGTTTGCCGAGACAATCACAAATCCCGTCGGTTCAAGGTTATAGACATAAAAGACAGCTGTCCCGTCGTATGTTTCCGTGTAGATATTTGCAAACTTGTATTCGCTTGGATTTGAGCCTATTGCAGAGAATCGCTCTGTGATTATGTTCTGTGCTACAGTTTTTCCCTCATCAATGCTAATGTTCTGAGGGAAAGCCATTTCCATTGAAGCTATCACTATTGCTACGAGCAAAATAATTTTTTTCATATCAGAAATATATTACGAACAAATCACAAATTTACTAAAAATTTGGATATGCCATTGTTTTATGGCAACAAAATGTGTGTCGGACATTTGAAATTTAATTATCAATTTACCCATTGTCCATTATTAATTAATTATGTAATTTTGCACCTTAATTTAATTAGGATAACTATGTACGAATATATCAAGGGACTAGTCGCAGAACTAAATCCTGCATACGCGGTGATTGAGGCTGGTGGCATTGGTTACTTTGTCAATATAAGCCTTACTTCGTATTCGTCGATGAAGCAGGGAGAACAGATGCAAGTGTATTTGCATCAGGTGGTTCGCGAAGATGCACATCTGTTTTTTGGCTTTGTTACCAAAATCGAGCGCGAACTTTTCCGCCACCTTATTTCTGTAAACGGAGTAGGCCCCAACACCGCGCGTCTGATATTGTCGTCGCTTACGCCGCAAGAACTTACAAATGCGATACTTAGCGAGAATCTTGTCAAGTTGAAAGCTGTGAAAGGCATTGGCGCAAAGACTGCCCAGCGCATAATTCTCGACCTCAAGGACAAGATAAATCTTTCGGGCGAAATGGAAAGTGCAGAAATTTTTGCTGCTTCGGACAATACAATCAAGAAAGATGCGTTATTAACATTAACCACTCTCGGCTTTGCTAAGGCTGCTGTGGAGAAAGTGCTTGACAAGGTTACGAAGGAAAAGCCCGATGCTTCCCTCGAAACCGTTATCAAGCTGGCGTTGAATTATTTGTAGAATTTGAACTTTGTTCGGTAGAGTATTAAAATATATTTTTGTCGGTGTACTTATGGCTGCGATGATGGTCGTAGCTTTTGTGCCCTCTAATGCCAAGAACGGTAGCAGAGGACATTATCCGTCGTTGCAGAAATTTGCAGAACTACCTGGTCCAGACGACGATACCACAAAGACCGAAGGCAATGCCAAGTTCCCGCTCCCAAAGGAAAATGTAAATCCTTCCGACAATACCGACAACAGCCCTCTTTATGGTTCCGACCCGTCGAACGTAAGCACTTCGGTGGAATACGACCCCGAAACCGACAGCTACAACTTCCAGAAGAATGTTGACGGAATGCCAATAGGTACTCCCTACAACATGCCTTTCGACGACTATGTGAACTACAACTTCGAGAAGGCTATGAACTCGTACTGGCATCAGCGTGCGAAGAAAAACCGCGAGCAGAACCAGGAGATAAACACCAACTTGATTCCTCACCTCGAAGTTGGCGGTGAGATTTTCGACCGCATTTTCGGAGGAAACGTAATCGACATAAAGCCACAAGGTTCTGCCGAACTTACTCTCGGACTTGAATACACCCGTACCGACAACCCTGCTCTTGACTCAAAGCAGCAGCGTCAGGTAAACCTCGACTTCGACGAGAAAATACAGATGAACGTCGTCGGACAAATCGGTACTAAGATGAAAGTCAACATCTCCTACGACACCGAAGCCTCTTTCGACTTTGAAAACAACGTAAAACTCGAATACACAGGCGACGACGACGACATCATACAGAAAATCGAGGCTGGTAACGTTTCGCTTCCTTTAACTGGAACACTCATTCAGGGTAGCCAGAGCCTTTTCGGTGTGAAGACCGAACTGAAATTCGGAAAACTTACGCTCACAGGCTTGCTGTCGCAGAAAAAGAGCGAAACTTCAACCATCAACGTCGAAGGCGGAAGCACGACCAAGGAGTTTGAAATAAAGGCCGACAACTACGAAGAAAACAAGCACTTCTTCCTGTCGCACTACTTCAAGGAAAACTACGACCGCTCTATGACGAACCTGCCTGTGATAATGGGCGGCGTTACAATCAACCGCGTGGAAGTGTGGGTTACCAACAAGACCGGCAACTATACCGATGCCCGTAACATCGTGGCTCTGGTTGACTTAGGTGAATCAAACAGCAACGACATACAGTCTATGTACGTTTCAAGTTCTCTGCACAACAACACGACCGTTCCGCCATACAACGACGTAAACATTCTTGGTAACTTGGCGCAGGACTATCCCGAAATAAGGGACATCAACACGGTTAGCAGTACCTTGCAGAACTTGCAGATGTCAGGCGGAACCGACTTCGAGAAAATTGAGTCGGCACGAAAACTTAACCCGTCGGAATATACCCTTAATGCACAATTGGGTTACATTTCGCTCAATTCAAAACTAAATGCCGACCAGGTTCTGGCAGTCGCCTACGAATATACGGTCAACGGAGAAGTATTTACGGTTGGTGAATTTTCAAACTCAGCCATCGCCGCTCCACAGACTCTGATTGTAAAGTTGATTAAGGGAACATCGTTCACTCCTAGCAAGAAGAACTGGGACCTGATGATGAAAAACATCTACAACATCGGAGCATACCAGATTACTCGTGAGGACTTTACGGTTGACATACTTTACACCAACGACAAGACAGGTACCGACCTCACCTACATTCCTGCAGGAGCAATCGACAGCATACAGCTTTTGCGCGTGATGGGACTCGATAACTTGAACACAAACAACGACCCCTATCCCGATGGAATGTTCGACTACGTTGAGAACTTCACTATCAGCTCGTCGGGTGGACGAATAATATTCCCTGTGCGTGAACCTTTCGGTTCGTATCTGTACGACAAGATTACTGGCGGAAACAGCGCGTTGAACAATGTTGCCGACGGCTATGTGTTCCCCGAACTGTACGACAGCACCAAGAGCAAAGCTCAGCAGATGGCCGAGAAGAACAAGTTCAAGCTCAAAGGCCGCTACAAGTCAAACAGCAGCAGCGAAATTTCGCTCAATGCAATCAACGTTCCGCAGGGAAGCGTTTCGGTCACGGCTGGTTCTACTCTGCTGGTAGAGAATGTTGACTATACGGTTGACTACAACCTTGGCCGTGTTAAGATTCTGAACCAAGGTATTTTGGAAGCTGGAACACCTATTTCCATAACCCTCGAAAGCAACTCTGTCGGAAGCATGCAGACAAAAACCCTTACCGGTCTGCACGCCAACTACGACTTCTCCAACAACTTCAACATCGGAGCGACAATATTGCACTTGAAGGAAAAGCCGATGACACAGAAGGTTAACATTGGCGAAGAACCTCTGTCGAACACAATCTGGGGAGCAAACCTCTCGTACAGAACCGACTGGCCATTCCTTACAAAAGTCATTGACTTCCTGCCACTTATACAGACAAAGGAAATGTCAACCGTGACATTCAACGCCGAATTTGCACAGCTGCTTCCCGGTCACTCGAAAGCCATAGGCAAGGAAGGTGCCGCCTACATCGACGACTTTGAAAGTTCGAAGATTACAAACGATGTAAAGAGTTATGTCAGCTGGTCAATCGCAAGTACGCCAAACGATTCGATACTGTTCCCCGAAAGCTCGAAGATAAACGACCTTGATTACGGCAAGAACAGGGCGCGCCTGTCGTGGTTCGTTGTTGACCAGACCTTGCACGAAAGCTCATCGACCATTAGCATTGAAGACCGTTCAAGCCATTATACCCGACTTGTTTACGAAAAGGAACTTTTCCCCAACCGCGAAAGCGAAAGCGCAAACCTTGAGAAGAATCTTGCTCCGCTGAACCTTGTTTTCTATCCAAACGAGAAAGGTCCTTACAACTACGATGTTGCAGGAATGAACTCGTTGGGCTTGCTTGAAAATCCGCGCAAACGTTGGGCTGGTATCCAGCGACAGCTCACTACTACCGACTTCGAGGATGCCAACATCGAGTATATTGAGTTCTGGATGATGGACCCGTTTGTCGAAGATTCTACCAACCCTGGCGGTGACCTATATTTTAACCTTGGCGACATAAGCGAGGATATTCTAAAGGACGGTAGAAAAGCGTTTGAACAGGGACTTCCCGCTCCGTCGCTTGAAAATCCAGTTGACACAACAGCTTGGGGTATTGTACCTAACAGCCAAGCACTTGTAAGCGCATTCGACAACAGCGCCGAAATCCGTTTCGCACAGGATGTCGGTTTTGACGGTTTGAGTACCGAAAACGAAACAACTTTCTTCAGCGACTACTTGGAACAGGTGAAAACCATGTTCGGCGAAAATTCCCAAGCCTACCAGATGGCACTTGCCGACCCCTCGTCGGATAACTTCCACCACTACAAGGGTAGCGATTACGACGAACAGGGTCTGAACATACTTCAGCGCTACAAATATTTCAACGGATTGGAAGGCAACTCAATACCGCGTGAATATCAGACCGAGACCTATATCACCAACTCTACAACAACTCCTGATGTCGAGGATATAAACAGGGATAACACCTTGAGCGAATCGGAAAATTTCTTCCAATACCGCGTCAGTATCCGTCCGCAAGATTTGATTGTTGGTCAGAACTACATCGCCGACAAGACAACGATTACCGTTACTCTTGCTAACGATGAAACTTCGCAGGTTTCTTGGTACCAGTTCAAAATTCCAATTTCGGAATATTCAAAGAAGGTCGGTTCTATTTCCGATTTCAAGTCAATTCGCTTTATGCGAATGTTTATGACAAATTTCGATACCACCACCTGCCTGCGTTTCGGAACACTTGACCTTGTTCGTGGTGAATGGCGCAAGTACGACGACTCTTTCCTCCAGCCAGGCGAATATGTAGTCAACGAATTGGAAAATACTTCGTTTGACGTGTCGGCGGTCAATATCGAGGAAAATGCAAGCCGTCGTCCTGTAAACTATGTGCTGCCTCCGGGCGTTACACGCGAACAGAACACAATGAACCCGCAGTTACAGCAGCTCAACGAGCAGGCAATGACCATAAAGGTGATTGACCTTGCCGACGGTGATGCACGTGCCGTTTACAAGAATGTTTACCTTGATGTAAGAAAATATTTGCGTATGCAGATGTTTGTCCACGCCGAATCGGTTGTCGGCAAGGACGAAATCAAGGATGGTGACATCAGCGTATTCGTGCGCCTTGGTACCGACTACAAGAACAACTACTACGAATTTGAAGTTCCGCTGAAGGTTACTCCCGAAGGCTATTACTATGGCGACGACACCGAATCTCCCGACAGATATTTGGTTTGGCCTGAAGAGAATGACATTAACATTGTATTCGAGGACCTTACCAAGGTTAAGGAAAACCGAAACGAACTTATCCGTCTTGGAAACCAGAACGTCGGCTTGACAAAACTCTACTACGAGATGAACGAGCGCGGAAGGATAAGCGTCATGGGTAATCCTACATTGTCCAACGTGCAGACAATCATGATAGGTGTACGAAATCCGAAGCAGGTTACTCTCAATGGTGCCGACGACGGTCTGCCAAAGAGTGCCGAGGTGTGGGTAAACGAGTTGCGTCTTACCAACTTTAACGAGAAGAGCGGTTGGGCGGCTACGGCTCGCGCTACTGCAAAACTTGCCGATTTTGGTACGGTAACCCTTTCGGGAACAACCAAGAAGCCGGGATTCGGAGCTTTGAACTCCACTATTAAGGACCGTCTGACCGAAGAAATTTATCAGTACGACTTTTCATCAAGTTTTGAGTTTGGAAAGTTCTTCCCTGAACGCTTCAATGTAAGAATCCCATTGTATGTAGCTGTGTCAGAGAATGTTTCAAATCCAGAATACGACCCGTTAAGCCCCGACGTGCTTATGAAGAATACTCTTAGCAATCCCGACATTTCAAAGGAATATAAGGACAGTATCAAGCACCTGTCGCAGGACTATATCAAGAGGACAAGCGTAAACCTTACCAATGTCAAGGTAAACGGCAAGCAGGGACAGAAGCCGCACATCTATAATCTGTCGAACTTCTCGTTAAGCTACGGCTACAACAATATTTTCCAGCGCGACCCGAACACAGTTTTCCGCACCACGATAACACATACTGCTTCATTCTTCTACAATTACAACGCAACTCCGAAGATTGTGGAGCCGTTAAAGAATGTAAAGCTGTTCAAGAAAAAGGCATTCCAGATTCTCAGGGACTTCAACTTCTACTATCTGCCGTCACAACTTTCGTTCAGGACAAACCTCAACCGTCAGTATGGCGAAACCCAGATACGAAACGTATATGACCCGTCGTATTCGTTGCCAATAAGCGTAATCAAGGACTTTACAATAATCCGCCAGTACGACTTCAAGTACAACTTCTCGAAGAACTTGAAGTTTGAATATACCGCAACCAACAATGCCCGTATCGATGAGCCGGAAGGCCGTCTGTACAAGGGAGACCCCGAATACGAGCAGAAGATGGATTCCATCTGGAAAAACTTCAAGACTTTTGGTCGAAACACAAGTTTCTACCAGCAATGGAGTGCATCATACACATTGCCAATCAACAAGATTCCTATCTTCAACTGGATTTCGGCAAGTGTAAGGTATCAGGGGTCGTACAACTGGACGGCTGGTGCAATAACTGCAGATACGCTCAACATCGGTAATGTGGTGCAGAATGCCAACACAATGTCGGCAAGCACACAGTTCAACTTGCTCAACCTCTACAACAAGGTCAAATACCTGAAGGATGTAAACAACAAGTACCGTGGTCGTGCCTCAACCAAGAAGAAGGAAACCGAAACCGTTACTTACGAGGAGAATATCAACAAGCTGGCTGCTGGCAAGAAGAAGACAATAAGCCACAAGCTGAAGACCAAGAACGTATCGATAAAGGTTACCGACGACAAAGGTCGTCCGATAACTGCCGATATGCAGGTAATTGACGACAACAAACTGTCGTTCACCGTCGAGAAGGATGTCGAGGACATAAAGGTACAGGTTACTGGCAAGCGCGACAAGAAAGACCCTGTCATCAAGATAATTGCCGACAATATACTTGTGTTGCTTATGAGTGTCAAGAACGTTTCGGCAAACGTAAGCGAGACAAACGGAACCTTGCTACCTGGCTATATGGGCAAGACCAAGTTGCTTGGTATGTCGAAATATACGCCCGATGTGGAAATGTTCGGAGAACAGCCTTCGCTCATTGCTCCTACGTTCCCGTTTGTAATAGGTTGGCAGGTAAAGGATTTCGGCGAATGGGCTTGCGAACATAACCTTGTCACAAAGGATACCACTTCAATTCAGGCCTATACGCAGACACATTCGCGCAACTGGAACTTCCGAGCTTCGCTCGAGCCTGTCCGCGACCTTAAGATTGACTTGTCGATGTTGCACAACTATTCCGAGAACCAGACTAAATATTATAGGTATGGCATCGACCCGGCAACTGGCGAAGGCACATTCCGCGCACTTAACCCTTCGATGACAGGTTCGTTCTCGATGTCAACAGTTACAATCAAGTCGGCATTTGAGAAGTTCAAGTCCGAAAATTATGTGTCCGAGACATTTGCAAGGTTCTCCGAAAACAGATTAATCATCGCCCAGCGTCTGGCAAACGAACGTCCCGACTACGACGGAACAGTTGACGAAGACGGATTCCCAAGCGGATTTGGACGCACGGCTCAGGACATACTTATTCCTGCATTCTTCGCAGCCTACACAGGACAAGATCCCAACAAGGTCAACCTGAGCACTATCCCAGGCTTGTGGTCGGCACTTCCAAACTGGCAGGTAGTTTACGACGGATTAAGCAAGATTCCGAAACTGAAAAAGGTATTCCG
>CACWOG010000045.1 GCA_902762455.1 uncultured Bacteroidia bacterium
TATTGGGTCGTTCCGAAACAAGAATGTCAATAAAGCTTTGAATTTCAGTTCTTTACGAAGGATAAGACTTGTCGTGGCAATAGGCTATGCTACCGACGGCTACGAAATCCGCAAGAAGACAAGAAAAAACACCGAAGACATAATTGATGTAATTGAATAACATGGCAAAGGCAAATTGGAGCGGAAAGACTGGTGGTGGCAGTTTTGGGCAGAAAGCCTTGTTCAAGATTCTACGTTCTGTAGATGTCCGGTTTGCCTATATAGTATTGTATTTGGTTATACCCTTTAGCATAGCGTTCCGTCCGAAACAATTTCGAGCCATATACTACATGCAGAGGAAGCGCTTGCATAGAAATCCAATAATGGCTTTTGTTCAAACTATCCGAAACTTCTTGTTGTTTGGCAAGGTGGTACTCGACAAGTTTGCAATGTTCGCGGGCAACACGGCACAATTCAAGGTCAATGTCAGCGGACAAGATTTGTTTTCGCAAATGCTCAATAGGGAATGTGGTTTCATAACGGCAGGCGCACATGTGGGTAACTTCGAGATTGCAGGATGTACATTGCAGCAGTACAGCAAAAAATTTAACTTTATCTCTTGGGGTGGCGAAAGCAAAGAGATGATAAGCCATCGTCTTGAGGCTTTCAAGAAAGTGAATCCAGATGCAAATCTAATAACTATAGGAGACGATATCTCTTATCTTTTCGACATAAAATCGGCAATTGACAAAGGAGAGACTATTATTACCTCTTGTGATAGGCTTTGTGGCAGCCCAAAGCATTACGATGTTGATTTCCTTGGCGAGAAAGCCCCATTCCCTCTTGGTCTATTCTTAATCGCTACAAAACTTAAAGTTCCTGTATTGGTTGTGCATATATTCAAGTACAGAGGCTTGAGATATGAAGGTTTTGTCAAGGAGCTCAAATACGACCCGTCAATAAAATCGGATGCCGAGCAAGCCAAGTCGTTGGTTAGACAGTATGTTGAAATACTGGAGGATTCAGTTGTCAAGCATCCGCTTCAATGGTTCAACTACTACAATTTCTGGCAACCGGTTGTGTAAAAACTGGACAAATCATAAAAATAGCATTAACTTTGCAAAATACAATTTTTATACACAATGGAAAAGACTTTAAAGGAATTTCAGAGATTAATAGAAATACTTGACGAACTTCGCGAGAAATGCCCGTGGGACCGCAAGCAGACCAACGAAAGCCTACGCATACAGACGATAGAGGAAGTGTACGAACTATCGGATGCTCTTTTGAACAACGATGCCGACGAGGTAAAGAAGGAACTTGGCGATGTGCTTCTGCATGTTGCTTTTTATGCCAAGATAGGCAAGGAAAACGGTCAGTTCGACTTGTACGATGTGATTCATGGCATCTGCGAAAAGCTGATTTTCCGCCATCCGCATATCTTTGGCGATGTGAAGGCAGAGACAGCCGAACAAGTAAAGGAAAATTGGGAGCGCATAAAATTGAAGGAAGCACCGAAGAAAACCGTCTTGGGCGGAGTGCCCGAGTCGTTGCCATCGATAATAAAGGCCTATCGTATGCAGGACAAGGCCCGTGGCGTTGGTTTCGACTGGGACAAGCGCGAGCAAGTGTGGGACAAGCTTAACGAGGAATATAACGAGGTGCTTCTCGAGACTGCAATTTCCGACAATCAAGATAAGATTGAAGCCGAATTTGGCGACTTGCTCTTCTCGGTGATAAATGCCGCCCGTCTCTATGGTGTAAACCCCGACACTGCCCTCGAACGCACCAACCGCAAATTCAAGAACCGTTTTGGCTACCTCGAGGAAAAGACCATACAGCAAGGTCGCGACCTCAAGGACATGACATTGGCAGAAATGGATGAAATCTGGGAGGAGTCGAAGAAACTATATAAGTAATACGAATGTTGTGCACCTTGCCCGCATCTTTGCGGGCATTAATACAGCATAAATGCCCAACAAACCAGAACATACCGAACAAGGCTGGCGATATCCAGTTGATTCCAGTCGTCATCATCGCGAAAACGGCTGGGATTATTGTGGGCGAGCCATCTATCATATTACACTTGTTGTTGCAGAACGTCAACATTTGTTCGGCGAACTTATCGGTAGTAGTGCTGATACTGCTCAAATAGAACTAAATTCATTCGGACTTCAAGTACATCGTTTGCTACGTGATACCCCCAAATACTATCAGCCGAAAGGATATGCACTGAAAATGCTTGCTTTTACAATAATGCCAGATCACTTGCATTTTGTTATTCAAGTCCTTGATCGTCTCCCCAAACCAATAGGAACCGTAGTTCGAGGTTTCAAAAGCGCTTGCACAAGTTTATTCAAACGTACTTACTTTAGCGGTGATGATACCAATAATAGTCAAATACCCTCTGTAATTGTGCATTTTGTCCGCATCTTTGCGGACACCGGTAGTATTTGGGAGAAAACCCCAGCAGGCTATCACGAACGCATTCTCCATGCACAAGGACAACTCCACAATATGATCTCCTATGTAAAAGACAATCCTCGTCGTCTATGGCTGAAGAAAAAGCGTCCCGAATACTTTGCCGTTCAGCATAATGTGCAGTGGAATGGACATAGCTTTTCTATTGTCGGCAATATTTTGCTTCTGGATAGTTCTTTGTGGGCGGTCCATGTTCGCAGTCGCTTTTCTGAAGAGGAGGCTCGTAGCTATATGCACGAATGCATAGTTGCTGCAAGAAAAGGTGCAGTATTGGTAGGTGCATTCATTAGCCCCAAAGAAAAGCAGGTGCTTGAAATGGCAGTAGCAGAAGGCCTTCCTGTTATCTTTTTGGTGCCATATAGTTTCTCGGAATATTACAAACCAACTGGTAAACTTATTGAAATGTGTACTAAAGGGAAAATGCTTTTTTTAACTGAAGTTTCTTCTGAAGTTAGCCCGCGCAGAAGTATATCAAGAGAGGAGTGCAATACCCTTAATGCCCTTGCCGAAGAAATGATGCAAACTACAATAATAAAATAAATATGCCTCTCATCATCCTTTCTTCCATATTACTACTACTCCTTACAATTCAGGCCGTCTTTTATATCCTGCCTGCTTTTGCATTGCGTAAAAATGATGATGAGAAAACCAATGACGATTTGCTGCCCGTTTCTGTAATAATTGCCTGCCGTAACGAACTGCAAAACCTAAAATCCAACCTACAATTCATTATAAATCAGCAATATCCTGAATTTGAAATCATAATTATCGACGACAATTCCACCGACGGCACCTCAGATTACATTGCCGAATTGGCTAAAACTTTTCCAAACATAAAACTTGTTGAAAACAAAGAGTCTGGCAAGAAATCTGCCCTTTCAAACGGAATCCGTGCCGCCTCTTACGAACATCTTGTATTCACCGATGCCGATTGCCGTCCCGCCACGGAGCACTGGATAGCAGTAATAATGTCGCAGTTCGATGCAGAAAATCCGCTTGTCTTAGGCTACGGAGAATTGTCGGGCAAGACATTCGCTGCGCGTTTCTCGTCGTACGACGCCACGCTAATTGCCTTGCAATACCTTGGTTTTGCATCGCTAGGTCATACATATATGGCTGTTGGTCGCAATATTGCATACTCGCGTAAGTTGTGGGACACTCTTGGTGGTTTCGGTTCACATTCCGACATTGCATCGGGCGATGACGACCTTTTTGTAAGGGATGCCACAAAACATATCCGTCCAACCGTTTGCGTTTCGTCGGAAGCAAAGACAATTTCTCCTGCAAAGGAAACTTTTGCAAAACTTCTGCGGCAAAAGTCACGGCACGTTTCAACATCAGTGAAATATAGCATGTTGGATAAATTTTTGTCGGGAGGCGAAATTGTTACGCGGACATTGTTTTTTGCTGTGGCAATAGCAATGCTATTTGTAAACTGGAAATTCGCGCTTGCTTTTGTGATAGTGAGGTTGGTATTTGTAATGCTTTCGCTCGCTAAATTTTGCAGCACGACAAAAACCGATTTCAATTTATTTATGTCGCTGATATTTGATATCTTTGCCCCGATTTTTTATGTCGCTTTGATGTTTTACAAAATCTTTAATCGAAAGGCAAAATGGTAAAAAGAACTCGCGAACTTGAAGAATACGACGATCTGAAACTCAAGGACTTGGTAGTCGCGGGCGACGAAATGGCAAGTTCGTGCCTTTTCCGTCGCTACCAGATGGACATTAAGGATTTCCTTGTTTCGCGAGGCTGCCAAAGCGACGATGCCGACGATGTAACAATTATGTCGCTGCAAAAAATATGGAAGTCGATGGACTCCTACGATGCCGAGCGCGAAGCCAGTTTTCGTACGTGGGTGTTCACAATCGCCAAGAATACCTACCTCGACTGGTGCAAGAAATACAACTTGCCACAACCGCAAAACAGCGACATGATAGCAATTACCGACGACAGCACTCCAGAAACTTCGCTCATCGAGAAAGAAAGACAGGCATACGTGGAATCGTTGCTCGGACAGCTATCCGAACTCGACCAGAACATCCTGTTTATGAAGGGTGTAGGAATGAAATACGAAGAAATTGCCCACGAACTCGGAATTTCGCTGTCGATAGTGAAGAACAGAATCCATCAGGCCAAGTTGAAACTTGTAGAATTGTCGAAAGATGTTAGAAAAGATTAAGGAATATTTCCCGTCACTATCGGACGTTCAGGCGCAAAAACTCACCGAACTTGAAGGGCTTGTGCGCGAGTGGAACGAAAAAATCAACGTGATTAGCCGCAAGGACACCGACAATATTTTTGTCCACCACATACTGCATTCGATGGCGATTGCAAAAGTAAAGCAGTTCAAGGCTGGAGAACTTGTCCTTGATGTCGGCACAGGAGGCGGTTTTCCTGGCATTCCTTTGGCAATAATGTTTCCCGAAGCAGAATTTACTTTGGTTGATAGCATCGAGAAGAAAATCAAGGTGGTAAAGGGCATTTCCGAAAGTCTTGGCCTTGCAAATGTGGAAGCGATGAAGATTCGCGCCGAACTTTTGCCTCCCAAGTACGACTGCATCGTGAGCCGTGCCGTCACCGCCTTCCCCGACTTTGTGAAAATGACACGCAACGTGCTGAATCCGCGTTCCACCGAACGTTCAATAATCTACCTAAAGGGCGGCGACTTCGACGATGAGCTGAAAGGAATGAAAAATTATTCGGTTACGAATATTTCCGATTTCTTCGGTGAGGAGTTCTTTGAAACGAAGAAGATTATATACCTTAATTTGTAATTATCGCAAACTCAATTGGCTTTAGCCATTCAATTTATCGAATTATCAAATCCTCAACCTTTAGCTCGGCGTAAATCTTTGAACCCCTTAAACCTTGAACCAAAAACTTTTGTACAGTCGCGGCGCGCCACGACTCAACAATAAATTTATGATTATCCGCAATTTTCACCAATTTGAGATTGCTTCGCGAGGCTGCAAGCAGCGTTCCGCATAAGCGAACTCACAAGGCTCGTACCTGCGCCTGTTCGTTCAGCTTTACTCGCAAGCTTCGTGAGCTAAAGGTTGTGGAATGACTCTAGAGACGTCATTTCGGAAGTTATGATGAACCAGCGATACGGAACGGGGAGCTGTGTGAATCAAACTGTCCGATACCTTTAGCTCGCGAAACAAAGTGAGCAATCTCCTTCTGGTTCATTATTATGTGATTATTGCGGATAATCATTATAAATTTTAAAAACTTTGAACCCTAAACTTTGAACTTTAAACTTTAAACCTTGACACAGAAACTTTTGTACAGTCGCGGCGCGCCACGACTCAACAATAAATTTTCAAAACCTTAAACCCTTAAACTTTGAACTTTAAACCTTAAATTTTGAACCTTGCTCCCTCATTTTTACGCATTTAACCTTAATCTCCCTGCCACTAATCTAAAATCGTAAATCTAAAATCGTAAATCGTAAATATATTATATCTTTGCCGTTCTAATTTTGAATTTGAATTTAAGTTTTTTATGAATACAATACATTTAGTATCAGATACTTCGCGTATGCGTAGCAGCGAAGCAGTTGCAGTACGCAATAGTTTTTCATTCCGTACCTTTATGATGAGGGTGATGTTGGTGATAGCGATTGTGGTAGGAGGAAAAGTGGCGTGGGGAGAAGAGCACACAGTAACATGGACGGGCACTTCTGGTGCACTGGGCTCGGGTATAGGTCCAGGTACAATATCAACAGGAACTTTTAGTTGGAGTTATACAAGGACATTAATATCAGGCTCTTCTTATACAGGATGGACTTCAAATTGTATTCAATTGGGGAAAAATGGTGGCGTTGAAAATATAACATTTAGGACATCGAACATTCCAGGTACTATTAAATCTGTTTCTGTTGAATGTAGTAGTTATCAAGCTAAACATAATGTTTCTATTTCTGTTGGAGGAACATCATACCTTGCTTCTACACCAACAGCAAGTTGGACTACTGTAAGCGCAAAAACAGGAACTGGTTCTTCATCTGGCGAAATAGTAATTTCATTTACAGGAGGAACAAGGGCATTGTATATAAAATCTATTAGGGTTGTGTACGAAACAGGTGCTGCAGTCCCTTATACTGTAACGTTTATCGCTGGTACGGGTAGTTGTGATTATTCTTCGATACAAGAATCTCCCGCAGGCAGTGGCGTAATTTTACCAGTAGCAGTTCCTTTAGATGACTGTTCTTCATACACTTTTTATGGATGGTCAACTGAAGAAGTAGAAAGTGAGACGACTTCTGTCCCAAGTATTGTAGGTATGGCAGGTGATCTATATAGTCCTACGCGTGATACGACATTGTATGCAGTATATAAAAAAATCAGGAATACATACTCTGAAAAAACATACGATTTTTCAAATATTTCTTTTAATAATTGGACATCATCCTATACGGAACATATAGTTAGTTATGATGTTGCGGATGTAATATTTGAATCGGCAAGTAAACAAACAGGTACTATTACAGATATCCCAGTAACAAAAGGCAACGATGTTTTTCTTGTATTGCACGATCTCGATTGTCGTATAAAGCAGGTCAGTTTTGTATGTCGTCAATGGAGTACCAATGCACAAACAATAACATTGCATTATAGTACTGATGGCGGAAGTTCATATACATCAACCGACACAACATCAACAAATTTTAGCATATCAAACAATAGTTTAAATGCAAATACGAATGCTGTAAAATTAACTTTTAGTAGTCAAAGCAATCAAATTGGAATTGAATCGTGTACCATTAAAGTTCGAGAGATAATATATAACTCCAATCCATTATGCAATTCAGCTACTATAACATACGATGCAAACGGAGCTACAACTGGAACGGTTCCAACAGACCCTAATAGTCCATACCCTCTTGTAAATGGGCAAAAAGACATTAATCTTCTTTATAATACTGGCAATCTCGCAAAGACCGGATATACATTTGATGGTTGGAACACCGAATATGATGGTTCTGGAATCTCATATTCTGAAGGTGCTCCATTTACTCTAACAGATAATATAGCATTGTATGCAAAGTGGAAACCAAATAACTATACAATAAGATGGCGTGTAAATGGTTTATCTGACGGAGATTATACATATCCATATAATACTCTTATTCCAGACGGTGATGTGCCTTCGGACGAAAGTACATTAGAATATGTATGCGATGACAAAACCTTTGTGGGGTGGTCTGAAACCGCATCGGAACTATTTGATGGTGTCCCAACTTTACTTCAGCGCAACCAAATTGTAAACACTAAAGTTACTGGCAACAAAACTTATTATGCGGTATTTGCAGATGTTACTGATGCTGTCGTAAGATGGAACTTGGTTACTGATGAAGACGATTTGGCGGCAGGAGATTCAGTTTTAATTGTAGCATCAGAATTTGACTATGCAATAGGTATTAATCAAAAATCTAACAATAGAGAAGCCATAAGTATTACAAGACCAAGTGGGGATATTAATACAATAAATTTCCCCTTCGATGAAAATGTGTGTGTGTTTGAGATTCAAAATGGAAATGTCACTGATACTTGGGCTTTTTATGATGCTACTAATGATGGATATATATATGCCGCCAGTAGTTCATCTAATCATTTGAAAACAGAAAATGAATTAGATGATAATGGTAGTTGGAATATAACAATCTCAAATGAAGGTGTAGCTACAATCATAGCGCAGGGAACATATACGCACAATATATTAAAATATAATCCTAATAATGGAACACCATTGTTTTCTTGTTATACTGGAGGGCTACAAGATGTTTCTATATACAAGAAAACTGGCGGAACAACCTATTCCAACTACACTACCTTCTGTCCCTGCAACTACGGTACGATAACTGGCATTGATAACGGCGACTTTGTATGGGCAGGAAAGAATGCTGAAGCACCCCTGAACGATTGGAATTCTAAAGACAATTGGGTGGTTTACAATTCAACAGAAGATGAATTTCATCTAACAGGAAGTGCACCAGAAGGAAATAAGGTGTTTATCCTTAACAAAGATGACGAATGTGGCATTGATGCAATTCCAACATTGACATCAAATGTTACCTGCAACAACATAACCTTGTCGAACAATATGGGCATCAATCTTGATGAATATAACCTTACCGTTACAGGCGACCTTACAAATGATGGTTCGGAAATAACTGGTACAGGCAAGGTTATTTTTGCTGGAACGGTAGCACAGACTATCAGTGGTGCAACAACTTTTGGCAATGTCGAGTTTAATAATTCAAACGGCATAACGGCAAGTACAGAGCCTACCATCAACGGCACTGCAACATTTACCAACGGCGTAATAAACGGTAATGTAACCTTTGGTTCGGGTGCTACGGTTAGTGCAAGCACTAGCAGTTATGTAAACGGCAAAGTTACCAAGAATGGTATGAGCGATGCGTTTACATTCCCTACTGGAACGGCAAGCCTGTATGCACCGTTTGAGGCAAGTTCGAGTACGGCAAGCAATGTTTCGGTGCAGTATGCTGCTGGCAGCGAGGGTATGCCCGATTGGTGGAATCACAGTGGCAACCTCTACGATGCAGGCCTTAACCACGCCAGCGACCGCGAAAACTGGCAGATAAGTGCAAGTGCAACGACAACATTGTCGGACATTAAATTATACTGGAACGCTGCAGCCGACAACTATCATAGTTTCGAGGAAGATGCTTCTGCATTGAACTCTTATTTGAATGTCGCTGTTGTAAAGAAGAACGGTTTTTATTGGCAGAATCTTGGCAAGGCATCAATAGATGGTAGTTTCACTGGCGCAGGTAGCATAACCGCAGCAGAACCGCTGACAATTACTGTAGGCGCCAAGGCTGCTGGCGATGGTGAATATTTCGCAACATTCGCTTCATCGAACAGTAATGTTGTTCTTCCTATCGAACTCGTTTCCTTTACTGCCAACTGCAATGGTCGTTCGGCTCTCATCGAATGGACTACCGCCAGCGAAAAGAACAACGACTACTTTGTGCTTGAACGCTCGCACGATGCAGTAAACTTCAAGGGAATTGCACGAATCGCCGGCGCAGGCAACTCAATAGAGCCAATCAGCTACGCATACACCGACTACGGCGTTCGCAACGGCGACAACTACTACCGCCTCGTGCAATTTGACTACGACGGCACCAGCACCACATCGGAAATCATCGTGGCAAACTGCCTCGGTACCGATGGCGAACCCGAAGTGCTGGCTTATCCTAACCCCTTCGGCGACGACCTTACCCTCCGCTTCGAGAACTTCGGCAACATACAGGCAACCGTCGAGGTTTACGATATGCTCGGCAGGATGGTTCACACTCAGAAAGTCAACTGCTCGCAGAACGACTACGAGGTTGTACTTCGCCTTGCAGGTCTGTCGGATGGGACCTACAATGTAAGGATAAGCGCGAAGGAATTTGTGTTGAATAGACAGGTAATTAAGAATTAACAATGTATAATTGACAATGGACAATTAGGATATTTTAGAGGCGCAAAATTTTGCGCCTCTTTACTAACAGACCAATGACAGACATAACAATACGCCCAGCAACCGAACACGACGCACCAATTATAGCACGGTGCGTATTGGCGGCAATGGAAATTATTGACATTGACGCAAATGTCCCGTCAGAAATGCTCACTGCGGTGAAAAACCTTGAAGCCGCCTCCCTTGACGATGCTCGCCTTTACAGCTGTCGCAACAGCCTTATTGCAGAAATAGCAGGAGAAGCCGTCGGTTGCCTTATCTCATATAGTGGCGACAGATATTCCGCTTTGCGCAAACGGACTTTCGACATCCTATACGAGGAAAGCGGTTTCGACCTACGAGGAAACCCAATGGAGACTGGCGAAGGTGAATATTATCTGGATTGTATGGCGATAAAGCACGAATTTCGAGGCAAAGGTATCGGTCATCTTTTGATGAAGGCAGCAATAGAACTCGGGAAAAATTTGGGACACACCCGTTTCACCCTTTTAGTTGAGAAGTCGCATAAACAGCTTGCCGAATATTACTCCCGCCTCGGTTTCCAACCAAAGGAAGAAATGTTTGCTTTCGGAACAGAATATGTGAAGATGGAATTCCTATTTCGATGACAAATCAACAAACTGCCGAGAAATAATTTTTGCAGGAACAGGCATCCGACCCGACTTGAGTATGGTTGCAAAATCCTCGGCTTCCTCATCCGTAAAGTTTCCAGAAATTTGAGAGCGACCACCAGTAATTTCATCATATACAGTAGGATACGAATAAACCTTGTTGTCGAAAACCATAGCAATCGACCTGCCAATGTTATTCCTCGTTATCATTTCCCATTGAGCCGAACCGACACTGTCCATTGTTATAGAAACTACACCACGTTCCGAACTGGCATCTGTAATGACATCGCCATTCAAGGCAGCCTTGCCGAACATTGTGGCTTTCAGAGCTAAAAGTTCATAAAAGACAGATTGTTCCCTTTCTTCCCCAAAATCATCATAATATTCATCATAGACCTCCACCTCTTTAATTCCCCACGCAAATACAAGGTCTTTGGGAAACATCATCATTACATCCTTGCTATTCAGGTCGCTCATAATTGATTCCATGTCGGCTTTCCTTGCAAAACCTACAACAGGACCAAAAGGTTCACAGGTGCCGAGGTGGGCTAACAGACGGTTGAATATTGAATACTTGCTGTCGGAACTAACTTTTACGGTATCATCCTCGGGTACTGTAGTTTCGACAATATCTCCATCATTATCAGCAACTTCTGCGCTTTTCTTGGCAATTATTATCTGGTCGGCGGCAATAAGGGACGAATGGATTTCATCGTTGTTGTAGGTTTCCCAGAATTCAAAAGCCCCCGACTGTGTAAGAAGCTTGTCAATGCGTTCAGGCTCCTTTAAACCAGGAAGCTTGAGATGCAGACAGCCTTTGGTCACAGAATCTTTCTGGATTGTCGGATTTTTTACACCAAACAATTCCATCCGGCAGAGGATAACATTGCACGCATTTTCTATTGCCGCATCGTATTCCTTGGCAAGATATTCTATAACCTTATCGTCGGTTGAAACTGCCTGATTCTGCGCCGTGGCAAACAAGTCGGACATTGCAGGCTTCAATGAATCTTCTATTTCATTGTACGCCTTGCCAAACGACTCTATAAAACCGATGCCTGTCTGCTCCGATTCCTTCGCCTTTCCGACAGCCTCCAGCAAATATGGATTGTCCTTTTGCACAGTCAACGACATAAGCACATCTTCTGCCGGAATTTCCAATGTATATTCATAAAACGTTTTTTCTGAGCATCCACACAAAAAGAACATTGAAAATACGACTGCAACTGCCGTAACCAGCCCCGTTGTTTTAAAATTTATAGCCATTTAATTAGTTTTTTTCAATAAATACTACCTTTCTAAAAAGTTTTCTACCAATAAGCACCGCAACAGCAAGTCCGACAACAATCGCCGTTATCCACCAGATGTTTGCAAAAATGCTGATGTCGGGGATTTCCGCTGCAGAAACATCACCAAAATAGGCGACACATACCACAAGCGCGTTGTTTGTCGCGTGGGCAACAATCGACAGCCACAGCGAACCCGATGTGTAAAACAAATATCCTAAAACCGCACCAAGTATAAATCGTGGCAACAATCCCGAAAACTGCATGTGTATAGCCGAAAAGATAAACGCAGTGAGCAGGATGGCTATGTGCTTGTTGCTGATGTTTCTGACAAAAAATTTCTGAAGTACGCCACGGAAAAACAATTCCTCGCATACGGCAGGTGTTATCGCCAGTACGATAAGGTTTAATACAAATGCTCCGATTCCGCTTCCTGCCAATGCACGTTGTGTGGCTTCCATCGCACTTGTATCGGCGGCACGGAAATAATCTTCCAAACCTTTCATCGATTCGGGGAACGAGTAGGAAGCGTTTAGGCTCGAAAGCAACTCTACTGCCGGCATTATCGCAAGCATAAAGGCTATGGCACGAAACTGCACAGGGAAAAACTGCTGACCTATGGTCCTTGTGCCATTCATCGTCCGTCTTTCATGAAAAAAATCTTTTCGCCCCCGACCAAAAAGAAGCCGACACGTCAGAAAGCAGCCGGCAACCAAGGGGAAGAACAGGCGGTTCAGTATTTACAAAACAGGGGTTATACCCTTGTCGAAAGAAATTATACTTCTCCCTATGGAGAAATAGATATTATCGTGCAGGATGCGGAATACCTTGTGTTTGTAGAGGTAAAGGCACGTCAATGGGATGCGATTGCCCGTCCGGCGGATAGTGTGAATAAAGGCAAGCGAAAAAAACTGCTGCAGACGGCGGAGTATTATATGCAGGAGCATCCGACGACTCTTACACCGAGAATGGATGTCATCGAGGTGGTATTCAACCCCACAGACAAGGATGATTCCCACATAACCCACATTGAATG
>CACWOG010000046.1 GCA_902762455.1 uncultured Bacteroidia bacterium
CATACATTGGCGAACTGAAGCAGTTTGCAAAGGACAATCCCGACCGCTACGAACTTGTATGCAATACCGAAGCAAGGCAGTTGGGTTGTTTCCGTGCCGACAATCTTACCAACGATATATTCTTGGTTGGTGCCAAGAACCACCAGTTTGTAAACATATTGGACAACAACGGCAAATACGAAGTGGTATCGCCGTTGCGGTTTATTCAGGCTTTTGGTATGTCGGGAGGCAAGGAAACCAAAGCAGGAAAGGCCGATGTCACCGCATACAATGAAAAGTCGCAACTGGCAATCGAAGCGTTCAACACTTTTGTTACGCAGTCGATGCGGGCAAAGGATGCCGTAAGGATAAAGCAACCTTTGGAGCAGTGGAAGTTTATCTTGGACAGACTAACCGACAGGGATGCAAAGCAGGCGATGAAGAATGTGCGCCGTGCCATTGAATGCAAGAATACAATAGCAATAAAGATGACTGCAAAACTTTACGAGGAACTGCGTCACGGACAGCAGAGTCTGTTTGGTATGGATTCGGATGTAAACGAATATGTAAAGTCAACTTTTGCACTGATTTCGCGTGAGGTAAAGCAAAAGTTTGGAGAGCCATATATTGCTATTTATCAGATTGATGGGAAAACGAATTGATTGAAAAAATGTACATTTGCTGAAAGTTAATGGAAAATAATTTGATGAATATAACAGAGAATGCTTTTATCAACGACATCAAGAAAATCGTTGAGCAAGGCCGGAATGCCGCATACGGAGCTGTAAACACCATAATGATAGAAACATACTGGCACATCGGACGGCGCATTGTTGAGCAGGAGCAGAACGGCAATGTTCGCGCCGAGTATGGTAAGCAACTGATAAAAAAATTATCCGCTGAACTGACGAGAACATACGGACGAGGCTGGGGCATAAGAAACCTTCAGTATTTCAGGACTTTCTATCTGACATACAACGACATACAAATTGTGCAATCACGATTGCAAAATTTAACATGGACTCATATCCTTACATCTTTGCGCGTTGATGACCCTGTTGCCGCTCGCTGGTATCTGCAGACAGCATCGCAAGAAATGTGGAGTGTGCGTACGCTCGACCGCAATATTAGCACCCAGTATTTTGAACGGCATTTCAAGCAACCGCAAATTCTTGATAATCCAGAAAACAAAACGGCACCAGACAAACTGGAAATATTAAAAAATCCTGTTATGGCAGAGTTCCTCGGATTCCAGCAAAATACCGATTTCTCTGAAACTGAATTGGAAAAGGGGCTTATATCACATTTGCAGGATTTTATGGTTGAACTTGGCAGAGGTTTTGCTTTTGTGGCACGGCAGCAGCATATTTTTACCGATGCGGGTGACTTCTATATCGATTTGGTTTTCTACAACTACATTCTCAAATGTTTTGTGCTTATTGACCTTAAGAAAGGTCGTATTACGCATCAGGATGTAGGGCAAATGGATATGTATGTGCGAATGTACGACGACTTGAAGCGGACAGAAGGCGACAATCCAACCGTAGGCATTGTGCTGTGTAGCGAGACAAGCAAAGATATTGCCCGCTATTCTGTATTGCACGACAGCGAACAACTGTTTGCTGCCAAATACTTGCCACTGATGCCTACCGAAGAAGAACTGCGCCGCGAAATTGAACAGCAGAAGGAGATGTATATGTTGCAGGTGAATGATAAAAATGATAATAATTAAACACTAAACTAGTAAAAAAACAATAAAATGAATGCCAACCAGATAAAAGCACAACTTGCCCAAGTCTTCGAAAACGACTATCCCGGATACGAATATTTTGTGGAGAAAGTTATCAATCTCATATTTACTGGCGACGATACATACGAGGCTTTTCAATCTGCCGAAGATTTGATGACTGATGAAAAACGGCGCAGGAAAGCAAACGAAAGCGGAATACTGAAAATATTGAAAGTGGGCGAAATAGATGCGCCCGTGCCGATAGAGGTTTTCGACATTACACTGAGCGACGACAAGGACTTGCAGTACAACCGCGTTGGCATACAGAGCTTTATCCGTAGCGAACTGTTCGTGTTTACCAATGCCTTTATGTTGTTCCACAACGAAAATCCCGAAGGCAAGGACTGGCGTTTCTCGTTCGCATACAAGGACACCACTATCAAGGGGATGACTCCCGCCAAGCGATACACCTACCTGTTCGGTAAGAATCACCGTGCCCGCACCGCATCCGAACGCTTTGCAAAACTGGCCGATGCCGAAAAGGACACCCAGAACCTGCTGAACGCCTTCTCGGTGGAAGCACTGAGCAAGGACTTCTTCAACGGCTACAAGGAGCAGTACAAGGCGTTCTGCGACTTCCTGTTTGCTCACAAGGACGACCGCGGATATTTCGGGCCGAAGTTTTCGCAGTGGGAAGACAAGTACCTGCGCGACTATGTGAAAAAGATGATGGGACGCATTACCTTCATCTACTTCCTGCAGCGCAAGGGATGGATGAACAACGACCTTGACTATATGCAGAAAGCATTCGAAAATTCAACCTGCAAGGACGACTATCTGGATTCTTTCCTTGAACCGCTTTTCTGCGGTGTGCTAAATACCAAGCCCGAGGAGAGGGCTGAACTTTTCAAGTCATTGGGATGGAATCTGTCTCTGCTCGATGGATGGAATGGCATTCCATACCTCAACGGCGGTCTGTTTGAACGCGACGAGCAGGACAAGCCCAAGTCAAAGTTCCCTGCCCAGATGTTCAAGAATCTTTTCGATTTCTATTCGCGATACAACTTTACCATATACGAGAACGACCCCGACGATGCCGAAGTGGGTATCGACCCCGAAATGCTTGGGCATATTTTCGAGAACCTGCTCGAGGACAACAAGGACAAGGGCGCGTTCTACACTCCAAAGGAGATTGTGCAGTATATGAGCCGCGAAAGCATAGCCCAGTACCTGAAAACCCACGCCGACGAAGCACTGCATACCGCAATCGACGAACTTATAAAGGACGGCAAGGTTGGCGAAGCACTGCAGGACAAGGCAAACGCCACAGCCATATACAGGTTGCTGGGCGATGTAAAGGTGTGCGACCCTGCCATTGGTTCGGGTGCTTTCCCTATGGGTGTACTCAATGTGCTTTACCACGCGCGTATGCTCCTGTACGCTTTTACCCGTCCCACACAAGGTTTTTCGCCTGCTTCCGTGAAACGCGAAATCATTCAGAACAACATTTACGGCGTTGACATTGAGAAAGGTGCGGTTGACATTGCACGCTTGCGTTTCTGGCTTGCGCTGGTGGTTGATGAGGAAGAACCTCAGCCCCTGCCCAATCTCGACTACAAGATAATGTGCGGCAACTCGCTCATTCACCGCTTTGCCCTCGATGCTCCTTTTAAGGATGTGCTGAAGCACTACAACAAGGAGAACAAGACCAACATAACACTTGACGATTACCGCCAGTGGGTTTACGACTACACCAACCTGTCCGACCACACGCAGAAAGACAATTTCCGCCAGAAGATTGAGGAGATAAAGCACGCCTTCAAGACCGTATTGAGCACAAAGGAAAAGGATAAGATTTCGAATACTCGTGGCGAAATAGATAATTTGCAGTACAAGGACATATTTGGAAACCAGAAGGGTAGCGCCACTGAAATAAAGAAACTACAAGGCAGGCTTAAGGTTTTGGAAGCGCAGCGCGATGATATTGAAGCAAACAAGTTGTATGATAATGCCTTTGAATGGCGGTTTGAGTTCCCTGCATTGCTTGATGAGAATGGAAATTTTACTGGATTTGATGTGGTTATTGGAAATCCGCCGTATATTAGTGCCAATGAATTAAAAAAGATTTATGGAAATGTAAATTATGTAAAATTAAAATCAAGATTTATAACGGCTAAAGGCACAATAGATTTTTATGTTTACTTTTTTGAGCAAGGTATAAAGTTGTTGAAAGAGAATGGAATTTTATCATATATTACTCCGAATAAATATTTATGTGCAAATTATGGCGTAGCATTGCGACAATATTTTTTGGATAATATCCAGATATTAAATTTGTGGGACATTTCAAATAGCCAGTGTTTTGATGCTTCTGTATACCCAATTGTAACAACATTAAAAAAAGGTTTTATACATAAACAATCGTATGATTTTTCTGTAATATCAAGAACAGATAGTTATATGCACTATAATTCGCAAGTTTTGTGCAGTCTTCCTGAAAATATATGGGGATACCTTCTGTCTGATAAATATTCAATTGTAAAGAAAATAATAGTATCTAGCGATAGCATCTTATCTGTTTGCTCAATTAATGCGACATCAACAGCAAGTGAAGCAGATAAATTTCATGACTATATTTCTAAAAATAAAGGTAAAAAATTAATTAATACAGGGACAATAGACCCTTTCGTATCTTTATGGGGAGAAAAGGATTTAGTTGATAAGGGGTGCAAATATCTTACGCCATATTTATGCAATGACAAAAATATTCTCGGAGAATATCGTTTCGTTATGTATAATTCCCCTAAAATTATTTTTGCTAAAATGGCGAATAAAGTCGAAGCATTTCTTGACGAAAATGGTTCATACGCGTCAATTAATACGAATTGTATGTATGACTTTAAAATTAATCCCAAAATTATCATTGGCTGGATTCATTCAAAAGTCTTTAATTTCGTATATGAAGTTTTATTTGATGGATTAAGAATGTCTGGTGGATATTTGCCTTATTCTGCCCCATATCTATCATGCATGTACATTCCCAAATTTAATAATAAAACAGCGAAAAGAATTATTGATTTAGTTGATAAAATCCTTGCTGCGAAAAATGAGAATCCGCAGGCGGATACAAGTGAATGGGAAAAGGAGATAGATAGGCTGGTTTATGAGTTGTATGGATTGACGGAAGAAGAAGTGAAAGTGGTGGAAGGAAGATAAAAATGAATACCATGAATACGAAAATTAATAAGACTAAAATATGTTGTTTGAATCTTGATAAAGAAATATGTGACTTTCTTTCTCAGGATTTTGATGTGTATAATGGTTGTCTTGGTAAAATCGTAGATGTTAGTGAATCAAATAAAAATAATTTGTCAACACATTTAATACCTAATTATGATTTTCCACAAAATGTACATGAATATGATGTGTTTATAAGCGATTTGGCAAAAAAAGAAATCGTGAACTATAATCCAGAAGAACATACGAAAACTAAAATAATGGGAAGTAGTGTTTACTATTTTGCCTCTAAAGGTGCAGAAACATTATTTAATCCAATTCCATTCGGATGTAAATTGTTACATGATTCTATTATAAATGATTTTCGTCCTGTTCTTAATATAATATTTCAAGCAGACCAACAAACTGTACCATATATAATTGAGGATGTAACGCTACATACATGTGTTCAATGTTATAATGAATCGAATTATTCTATTACAGAGAATTTTGCTGATAAGATATTATGTGGGAACGAAATAAAAATATGTGAAAATATATATGCAAAAACATTGTTCGCTGGATTTGAAGATGAAATTGAGTATAATCAGACTTTTCGCCCGATAAAAAATAGGTATATTGATGCAGAAGAAAGATTTGAGCCTTTATTATTGTCTAAACGAGGTGATATAATTTCATATTTATATATATCAAAGTACGAAATCGTTTTTATGCTTCCTCAATTAAAATCCAAGAAACAATTACTTGATATATTGTTTAAAGAAATTTTATACCGTGATTTTTCAGAATACTTTCCATTTGTTGATGCATGTTCATGGAAAAATAATAGTCAATATTATTTGCCTAATCAAGAATCATTGCTGGAAAAGAAAGATGAAATTAAACGTAAATATGAGAACGAAATACAGAAAGTTGACGATGAAATTAATGAAAATAATAAGAAACACAAGTTCCTTCATGATATTCTTACAGAATCGGGAGATGCCTTGGTTCAGTCAATTATAACCTATTTAAGATGGTTAGGATTTGAAAAAATATTGGATAAAGACAAAGTTTCTGAAAATGATATACTAGAAGAGGACATTCAGGTGGATTTAGGCGAAAAAGGGTTGTTGATAATAGAAGTGAAAGGTATTCATGGTACCTCAAAAGATTCAGAATGCTCCCAAATTAGTAAAGTAAGATACCGTAGATGTGAAGAAAGAGGAAAGTTTGATGTCCATGCTTTGTATATTGTCAATAATGAACGTGGGAAAGAACCAATTAAAAGAACAATGCCTCCATTTAACGAGAATCAAATTAAAGATGCAGAGCATGACAAGCGAGGAATGCTTTACACATGGCAACTGTTTAATTTGTATTTCAATATTGAAAATGGATTAATAACGAAAGAAGAAGCAAGACGGCGCATTCTAAATACTGGGCTAGTAGATTTTACTCCTAATGTAGTGGAATTAGGTAGCCCATACAAACTTTACAAGAACAATACAGTTGTATGCGTTGAGTTGTCCAATGTTCAAATCTCAAAAGGTGATAAATTGGCTTATGAAGAATATGGTCGTTATTATCTGTTAACAATTAGAGAGATACAGCAAGATAAAAATGTATGTGACCAAGTGTCGAATGGGAAAGTTGGGATAGAATTAGATCGTGAAGTTCCAAATATTGATATGCTGTATTTAGTTGATTACAAAAAACAAAAATAATGAACAGAATCATTCTCATCGGCAACGGATTTGACTTGGCGCACGGCTTAAAAACAAGTTATGCGAATTTTATAGATTGGTATTGGGAGAAAAAAATACTTGATTTAAGAAATGAAAAAGGGAAAGTTTTAGACGATGGGCTTACAAAATTTGAATTATTAAAGTACATTGGTTTTTAGTTGAAAATTAGGTGAAATTAGGTGAAGTTAGGTGAAATTTTGATAGCATTGTTTTTAAAAAGATAACATAATTAATTGTTTTACAAATACTTACGATTAAGCAACTAGCATTTAATTTAGGCGAATTTAGGTGAAGTTATATGAACTTTGATGACGCATGCCCACCAATGTGAAGCACTGCCACAGGTAGAATGAAAAAAGTGTTATATTAGCGGAGAAAAATAAAAATGACCATGGAAGAAAACAAAAACATATCAACAGAACTGCTATCGGCAGTAAGTACGGCAAATATGGAGCAATCGTCCAACTATAAACAACTTGTTGAACAGATTTCCACATTATGGGATGCTGCCAGGAATAAGGCTATACTTGCTGTTAATTCTGAACATCTGATGGCAAACTGGCAAACAGGACAATATATAGTTGATTTTGAACAAAAAGGAGCATTGAGAGCAGAATATGGGAAACAGCTTCTTGTAAACTTATCCAAGGATTTGACTGCCAAGCGAGGAAAGGGATTCAGCCGTTCCAACCTTACATATATGCGCAAGTTGTATCTCGCTTTTCCAAAATGTGAGACACTGTCTCACAAATTGTCGTGGAGTCACTATTTTGAACTGCTAAAATGCGATGACACAATGGAAATGCAGTTTTATTACAAAGAATCCATTAAGGAAGGCTGGAAAGTAAGGGAACTAAAAAGGCAGATAAAAAGTTCTCTGTTTCAACGCGTGGCTCTTAGTACCGACAAGGAAGGTGTTATGGTTTTGGCAAACGAAGGTCACCAAATAATGACGGCGCAAGACATTATTCATGATCCGTATGTATTGGAGTTCACAGGGTTGCCACAAAAGAAAAAATATAAGGAAAGTGAACTTGAAACTGCCCTGAAAGCGAATATGGAACAATTTCTACTTGAACTGGGGCGTGGTTTTGCCTTTTTAGGGCGTCAATACATTATGCAAATAGGAAGCCGGAGGTTCAAGGTGGACTTGGTATTTTATCACTGCATATTAAAATGCTATGTTCTTATAGACCTGAAACGAGCCGAAATAAAGCACGGAGACATAGGACAGATGAACCTGTATCTCAATTATTTCAAAACAGAAATCTGTCGTCCGGATGACAATCCTCCAATCGGTATAGTACTCGGGGCAAAGAAAGATGAAATATTGATGGAATATGCTTTGAATGGCATTAGTAATCAAATATTCGCTGCTCAGTATCAGTTATATCTTCCCAAACGCGAGGAATTGCAGGCCCAACTGGATAAAATGCTGCAAATAACAGAAAGTTGATAGTTCGTTTCTATGCAGCATAGAAAGACATTGAAGTAAATTCGGTAGTCCAAACTACCGAATTATTTATAAACTTTATTCACTCACTTTTAAAATCCAACCTAAGTTGGGTGTGAAATAGAAAGTTCATATCCTATGCACTTGGCTTGCGATTTTCTTTAGTTATTGGATAGATTCTCTACATCTTTTACTTCTTAACCCTTTCCTGCAACCTCTCAAACACCACAAACAAGGCAGGTACAACAAGCAAAAGTCCCAATGTACCGAACAACATTCCACCCACCACGCACACACCGATGGTATGACTGCCGTTTGCCCCTGCGCCAGAGGCAAACATCAATGGCAACATACCGAAAATCATGGTTAAAGAAGTCATCAGGATAGGACGCAGACGCATCTTGGCACCTTGTAGCGCAGCCTGCTTGAGCGATAATCCCGACTTACGGCTTTGCGAAGCGTACTCGGTAATCAGTATTGCAGTCTTCGACAGCAGTCCGACAAGCATAATAAGACCAATCTGCATATAAATGTTGTTCTCAATGCCGAAAATCTTCGCAAAAAGCAGACTTCCTGCCAATCCGAAAGGCACCGACAGCATTACCGCCAATGGAGTGAAGAGGCTTTCGTACAATGCAACCATTACCAAATAAACGAATAATATGCTGATAATTAGAATTATGACAATGCTATTCCCCGTTTTGCTCTCCTCGCGGGTTATACCGCTGAACTCGACACTATAGCCCACAGGCAATTCCTTGTCGGCAACCTCACGAATAGCCTTGATTGCAGAACCCGTACTGCCACCCTCGGCAACATTGCCCGATACATCAATGCAACTTAGCATATTAAGGCTACTAAGTGTCTGTGGCATATATTCCTTAGTAAGCGTAACGAACTGAGTAATTGGCAACATTGCACCCGATTCGGAGCGGACAAAAAGTTGCTCAAGCGATTCGGGGCGGGAACGGTCTGAGGGGCGAAGTTGTAAAGCAACTTGGTAATTTTTAGAGTAGTTATTGAAGTATGAGATGTAATCGCCCCCCAGATACGAACCCATTTCATTCAGTACGGTTGCTGGAGAAATTCCCGTTTTTTTGCATCGTGAAACATCCACATCGACGCGATATTGCGGATAATTGACATCAAAATTGGAATATAAATCGCCTATTTCTGGGCGTTCGCTTAGTTTCTCGACAAAATTGTCTGTTACTTGCTTCAAAGTGCGGATGTCGGAGCCATTGCGGTCCTGTACCGAAAATTCAAATCCTCCACCTCCGCCATAACCTTCAATCATTCCCGGCTCCATCACAAACGACTCGGCTTCGTGTTCCTGCGCCAGCATCTCTTCGATTTGCTCCATAATTCCTGCCGAAGAATTTTCGTAGCCCTTGCGTTCGCTCCACGGCTTCAACTGCACAAAAATCTCCGCTCCATTGCTTCCCGAACCAATGCCCACTACTCCGCCAACCGACTCAACTGCAGGCAGTTTCTGAATCTTGTCGCTAACACGGTTCATTATGGTGCGCGTCTTATCCATCGAATACCCAGCAGGAGCATTTATTTCCACAAACAAAGTTCCCATATCCTCAGAAGGCACAAATCCTGTCGGTACGGCCATGAAAAGCAGTACCATAAGCACAATTGCAACGACGACACAACCCATCGTAATCCATTTGCGCCGTATGAAAAGCAGCACCATATTTCCATAATGCCTTGCCAGCGACTTGAATGTTGTTTCGTACACCTTTCTGACACGCGAAGAAAAAGAAGCTTTGCCTTCCGTAGCTGGTTTTAGGATTAGCGCACACAATGCAGGCGACAGCGTAAGCGCGTTTACAAACGAAATGCCGACTGCAACCGCCATCGTCAAGCCAAACTGCCTGAAAAATATGCCAGTTGTGCCACCCATAAACGAAACGGGAATGAAAATTACCATAAACACCAGCGAGGTCGTAAAAAGTGTTACCGACAAGCCTTTCATAGCACCTACAGAAGCCTCGTGCGCCGACTTGCTACCCGAATCGAACCGAGCCTTTACCGCCTCGACCACAACGATTGAATCATCGACCACTGTGCCTATCACAAGCACCAATGCAAAGAGTGTAAGCAAGTTAATGGAAAAACCTGCAACTTTCATAAAGGCAAATGTACCGACCAACGAAACAATAATTCCAATGGCGGGAATAATAGTGGCGCGGAAATCCTGCAAGAAGAAAAACACCACCACAAGAACCAGAAGTATTGCAATAATGAGCGTTACAATGACTTCGCGGATTGATGCAAAAAGGAAGTCGTTGGTATTGTCGAAAGTTACAATGCGTATGTCCTTGGGCAGATTTTTCTCCACATCCTCAAGCAACTTGTCAATTTCGAGGTTAATTTTTGTGGCATTGGAACCTGCAATCTGATGCACGGAACCCATAACGCCCGGATGTCCGTTTATTCGGTTTGTGTAGGCATAGTCCGACTGCCCCAGTTCGATGTCGGCGACATCTTTCAGATACAGTTCCTCGCCAGTTGGCAACGAGGCAATAAGCAAGTTCTCGAACTCGGGAATCTCGGTCTTGCGACCTGTGTAGCGCAAAGAATATTGGAAAACATTGTCGGAATTTTCGCCAAGAGCACCAACCGACGCCTCTATATTCTGCTCAGCCAGAACCTCGCTTATGTCGCTTGGCATAAGGCTGTGACAAGCCATCACATCGGGCTTAAGCCAGATACGCATAGCATATTGTGCGCCCCAGACTTCCACCTTTCCTACGCCATTTATACGCATTATGGCAGGTCGCAGGTTGTTGTAGAAATAGTTGCTAAGGAAATTCTCGTCGTAAGTACCATCGGGACTTTCCAATGCTATGATTCGCAGTTGTCCAGGCTGTTGCTTTTCTGTAGAAACGCCCAATTGAAGCACCTCGGCGGGCAACTGTGCCTGCGCCTGAATCACGCGGTTCTGCACATAAACCGCAGCCATATCGGCATTGGTGCCCTGCTCGAAGAAAACCGTTATGCTTGCCTCACCGTTGCTTGCCGACGAGGTCATATAGGTCATACATTCCACACCGTTTATCGCTTCTTCAAGCGGCATAACCACGCTTTTGTGTACAGTTTCGGCACTTGCCCCCGGATACGAAGCCCACACATATATTGCAGGCGGAGCAATGTCGGGATACTTCTCCACAGGCAATGTCGTGAGCGCAATTGCCCCCAGCGCCACAATGAAAACACTGATGACTATGGAAAGCAACGGTCGGTCTATAAAGGTCTTGACATTCATAAAATTCAATTTTTAAAACTCATTGCTACTTTCTCGCGCAAAGCATTGCGCGACTACATCTGTTCCTTCTCTCACGAATCCTGCGCCTTTGGCAATAATCACATCACCAACCTTCAAACCATCTGTCACAACATACGACTTGCCATCGGTCTGGTTTTCGACCTTAATCATTGACGAAACAGCCTTGCCATCAACAACTTTCATAACATATACCTTATCCTGTATGTTGTAGGTGGCTTCCTGCGGAATAACAATGGCATTGTGAAGTTCGGTAGGCATAACGATTTTGCCAGAACCACCGCTCAGCAACATTCCGCCGCTATTGTCGAAAATGGCACAGACGGAAACGGCTCCAGTACGCTCGTCAATTACTCCGCTGATGCTTTCGACACGACCTGTCTGCCCGTAGAACTTGCCGTTTGGAAGCATAAGTCTCAGTTCGGGCATATTCTTTACCGCTTCGGCAAGGCTCTTGTATTCGGAAATGTATTCCATCACCCGATTTTCGCTCATCGAAAAATATACGCGCATCCGCTGGTTGTCGGCAACTACGGTCAGACCGTCCTGCGTAGTCGGACCGACAAGGTCGCCCTTACGATACGGAATCCTGCCCACGACACCATCCGAAGGACTACGGATTTCAGTATAACTCAGGTCGTTGCTTGCAGATGTAAGTGTTGCTTTCGCTGCTGCAAGATTGGCCTTTGCCACGCCAAGGTCACTTTCGGCAAGCGACAGTTCAAAGTCGGAAATGACTTTCTTGTCGTGCAAAGTCTTTTTGCCATTGTATTCAAGTTGTGTTTTGTCCAATGCAGCCGTCATCATCTGCACATTGGCTTTTGCCGATTCCACAGCAGCGCGATATGTGGCGTCATCAATACGGAAAAGCAGTTGCCCAGCCTTCACATGGTCGCCTTCCTTCACAAAAACGCCCAGCAAATAGCCTTCAACGCGTGGAATTATCCGTATGTCCTGATTTCCCTTGATAGATGCAGGACATTCTGTATTTATGGTATAATCTTGAGAATCAACCGTTAGCAACTCATAATTTTCTGGCTCAGAAAAATCTTCCTGCACGCCATCGTTGCACGAAACCAACAGCGACAACAGAAATGCAAATATTATTATAAGTCTAAATTTCATCTTGAGTGACAATATCATTTCAGTTGCAAAAATAGATTGCACAACAAAAGGCATGGTGTATGAAAAGAACCCATTATTGTATATTTTAGGAACAACACGAAAAGGCTATAGTTTGATATTCAACTGATTTTTTGTAGTTTTTATAACAAACAGATTATCATTACGTTAAAAAAAACAGAGACCGTCATTCCACAAGTCAGAACATACACGCGATACGGTACGTGGAGCGTTGTAATGTTCGACTATGCGGAATCTCCCATTAGTATCATTAGTATATAAAGGAGATTCCGTATAAGTGAACTCACAAGCAACGTTCCTTATGAAAAAAATCAGAATAATTTCAGTTGTTTGTAAAACTAGAGCCAACAAAAAACATTGCTGAATTTGTTGTAATTTTGTCATCGACAATAAAAAAGCGTTTTGCGTATGAATAACTGCGACATCTTCAACTACAACCACTCGTCCGAAATCGTAAAGACCGACCTTTACGAATCATGGATATGCCACATAGAAAAAGGGAAAGCCAAGGTAGTTTTCGAGCAGACGGAATACAAATTGGCTACGGATACGATTTTTTTCGTTCAGGAAGGAGCCTCTTTCAAAGTATTGTCGTCGTCGCGCGATATGCAGATGGAAGTCCTTGTATTCAAAGAGGCGCTGATGAATGTCGTATATTCGCTATGCGGAGCCGAGGCGGACTTCGGAGAACTGGAAACCGTGTTCTGGACGGACAAAAACATTGACGAACAATACGGACTAATTATGGCAATGGATTACGAACTTCTGAAAATCGCAGTTCAAAACACAAACCTCATCGCCCGCAACAAGATGATTATGACAGGTCTTGTACATCTGCTGCTGACCATATACAATGCTTCTGACATTTCTACCGAAACGAAGCAAAGCGACAACGGCAAGCGTTCGCGTATGCTTCTGAACCATTTCTTTGAATTGGTAAGCGAAAATGCAATGACGGGACAGAGAAGCATTTCTTTCTATGCCGAACAACTTTGTGTATCAGTTCGTTATCTTTTCAAAGTCTGCAAAAAGGAAACAGGCAAAACGCCGAAAGACTTTATCAACGAAACAATAATCGGAGAAATCAAGAACGCACTGCTCACCACCGAAATGTCGCACCAGCAGATTGCCGACCGCTTTGGGTTCCCCGACCAGTCGGCATTCGGGCAATTTTTCAAACGGCAGGAAGGAATTTCACCATCGGAGTTCATAAATATGTACAAGTAAAAAAAAGTCCGACAAACGCCGGACTTTTCTGATATCGAATCAAATTATATACATTTTATTCCACGACGATTTTCACCGATTCTCTGGAATTTTCACCTTCTACTTGCAAGAAATACACACCTTTTTCCAAATCAGCAACCGAAATTGTTCCGCAGGAAGAACTATTTGCAACCTCTTGTCCCAAAACATTGAAAATGGAATAGTTCACTTGTTCGCCCGAAAGATTCTTCAGATAGAGGACATCGGAAACCGGATTAGGAAAAACTTCGAGAGGCTGGCTGGTGGCTTCAATAAGTGTCGAAGGCGTAGTCATTGGAATTATATTCACTATAATGCCTTCGAGCTTTGTCATCCCGTAGTAAAAATTTTCATCGGGAATATTGTACCAATCATCCAACGAACCGCCATAGCCAAAGTTGATATGGAACTTGCCGTCCGATTCGCGGTAGCCATCCACAACAACATTGTGACCGACTGTCCCCTCTGGATTTTCAACGGCCAAGTGTGCAGGATAACCGGCTTGCAGATTGGAGATTAAAGTAGCGTACATTTCGTCAGTTGCTTCGCGGAACAACTGGCATTCGGTGAAACCGAAACGCTGGTAGGCATCAAACGCCTGGTCAACACGAAATGTGCCCGAACCTTGCGAAGAATAAACCTGCGTGCAAGCCGTCCCACAGGCAAAAACCACAGCGGCAGCCAGCATATCTGGAAGTTGCTCGCCACGCTGGAAAACGGCATCGACGGAATCAAGCAACTCGTTCAACATCGGGAACGAAGGAAATAGCAAGTTTTCCCAGTCGTCATCGATATTGTAGTTGCGACCGCCATAACGATGAGCGTAGTCATCGCTGTCGGAAAAGCGTGTACCTTGTGTAGTGCGCAAATAATTGATAATCTGACCCATAGCAATAGCAGGACAACCAGCAACGCTGTACGAATTGTTGTTGGCAGGGTCTCGCGGACAAAGCTGATTGTAAGGATAATCCTGTGTCCAATGCGAGGAAAGCATACCGCCACCAACGCGAACCGGCAGTGTGGCAGAATCCGGAAATTTTACAGTTTTTAACATAGTGTCCTGCGCCCACACATTCGATGCGCCAAACAGAACCATAAAGAAAAGAACTATCGGCTTTTCCCAAAAACGCCAAGAAAATAGTGTACTCATTTGTTCTAATTTTAAATTCAACTTTATTTTAATTGGTGCAAAGATAGGATTTTTTATTAAAAAATCACTATATGAATTTTATTTAACAAAAAAAGCGTATCATTGTAGCGTGAAACAAAAATAAAATATGAAATACATTATTACCCTTATTTTTCTAGCGATAAACATTTACGCCTTTTCACAGAGCCTTACCGGCTCAGTAGTCGATAGCGAAACCAAGCAGCCGCTGATGTACGCAAATATCTCGGTAAAAGGCAAAAGCATTGGTGCGATTACCGATTCTACTGGGCGTTTTGAACTTTTGCGCAGAAACCTGTCAAAGACCGATACGCTAATATTTTCATATCTCGGCTATTCGGTGAAACCGCTTCCTGCCAAAGATTTCCTTGACGGAAAAACAACAGTTTGCGAGCTGTCACCATTTGCAGAAACCTTGCATGATGTCGATGTGTATCCGTTCTCATACTGCCAGATAGCACACAAGTACGATTCCATAATTCGGATTAGCAGGAACTTGCCTGCATTCAACACAACAGCTGTATTCAGACAGTTGATTGTTGAAAACGACACAATACGCAAAATATACGAAATCACGCTGCTAACTTACAACAACTACAGCGAAGGTGTTTTCCAATGCAAGGTTATCGGCGAAAAGTCGTATTCGTGCAACAACTTAGGAGTATCCCCACCAAATATAATCTATGTTGCGAAACATCTTGATTTGAACACAGGGAAACACTTGTTGAAGGAAAAGAATTGCGACAAATACAACTACGAAATTGCAGAGCGTTTTGGCAAGGACACCATAGGCGTAGTTGTAACACCGATGAAAAAGTCGCAGGAAAGGCGTTTCGACTATGCGCAGATAGTGTTCGACACGGTTCGCGGCATTCCGCTTTCGTATTCAAGTCGTAGTAAGCAAAATATTGTGTCTTCTAAAGCAAAATACAAGTTTTTCGACTGCTACGAGACTGACCACAGCCAGTATGCGTATGTGGGCAACCGTCTGCTTATGCGCTTTTCAAGTGTGCTTGAAGACCAGCACTACAAGATTGGCAAACGGGTTGTGCACAGACAAAGATACTGCACATACGAAAATGTATCTTTCAATTTCGACAATGTTGTACGACTTGAAGAAAGCGAATGTTATAATCACATGGATGCTTCGGCTGTCAAATATTTTGAAGGTAATGACTGCGACAGATGGACTGGCTTGTCGTTAGACGAACTAAAGGCTATGTTTTGGATAAAACCGAGAATGCTTGGGGAAAAATGAGTTTTTTATGAGAAAAAGCACTATCAACATAATTCATTTACTATGCAAAGGACAAAAAAAAGAGTATCTTTGCAAAAAAAATCAAATGAGAAAATTATTAGTAATTGTAGTTTCGATATTCACACTTGTCGCCTGCACAAGCAAAACCGAAACATCAGAACCGAAAGAAGAGAACCCAACCCAGATTTCACAAGAACAAACCAATCCGTCGCAAGACAACGACTCGACAGGAAAAGGACTGAAAGTACTTCTAATAAACGGCAGCCCGCGAAAAAACGGAAATACCTATTTGGCTCTGATGGAAGCAGCCAAGCAATTGGAACAGAACGGAATCGCCTCCGAACTTTTGCAAATTGGAAGCGGACCTGCACAAGGATGTATAGCCTGCAACCATTGCAAAAAGACTGGCCACTGCGTATTCGAGGACGAGCTATATAATCGCGCTTATAATCTTATGTCCGAATGCGACGGCATCATAGTCGGCTCCCCCACCTACTACGGTCAGCCTAACGGCACATTGCTTTGCCTAATACAGCGTCTATGTTATTCCGCATCAAATCTAATGCAGAACAAGCCAGCAGCAGCGGTGGCTGTTTGTCGCAGAGGTGGCGCAACTGCCGTATATCAGACACTGCTCATGCCATTCCAAATGCTGAATATGCCCATTGTCACCTCGCAGTACTGGAACATAGTATATGGTCGCGACGAAGGCGAGGCCGCATTGGACGAAGAGGGCTTGCAGACCATGCGCACAATGGCAAACAACATGGCGTGGATGCTCAAGAAAATTCATAATGACACTGAAACTCCCATAAGGGAAAAGGAACACAAAGTGACGAATTTTATCAAGTAGCGAAATATAGGTTAACGAAAAAAGTAAATAAATCTTTTCGGATTGGAGTGCTAAAACCTAAGATTTTTCTTCGTTTTAGCACTTCAATCGCGATAAGTGTGCTAAATCGCCTTATTTTCGGTCGTTTTAGCACACTTATCTAAAACTATTTTAACAGCATTCTAAGCAACAAGCACAAGATTATCAACATATTATAACACAACAAACAATCAAAACAAGAACCATAACCCATTATTTCCAACTCACAGTCGCTACTCGTATCATAAATGAACATTATCCACCTTCATTATTCCGACAAAATTCATTTACTTTGCAAAAAATTGAATGATATACCAATAAATATTGGTAATGTCATAACAATTGTTTAGTTTTACAATTGAAATAAATCATAATAAAAATGATTAACGCACTGGTTGACACACAAAAAAGAACTGATGACATTGAAAAAAGGCCATCGGTTGACGAAGTGTTGGCACGATGGAAAGCTCGTGCCGATGCATACCAGTATAATCCCGACAAGCCTCACAACTACATCTCACTTGAGGAATTTGGAGAGAAACTGTTAACCTCTGTCAGCGAAAAGTTATGATCGAGAAACAAGTAATGCTGACAGATGAAGTACTGGCAGACATTGAAGATATTTCTGACTTCATCATTGCCGTATCTCGTCCATCACACGCAGAACGATACATATTTGAAATACTTGCAGAACTTAACACATTAAGTTACTTGGGAGCCATACTCCAAAAGACTAAATACGATTACCCAAAGCGATTTCACCCCGAGGCGAAGATGATAAAACTGCACAATAAACCACTTTGTGCCATTTTCCACATAGATGGTGATTTTGTCATAGTTGACAGAATTTTACATTCATCAATGATAACCTATTGAATATTGCAAGCATGTTATCCGCAATTCGCGGAAATTCATTTACTTTGCAAAAAAATGAATATGGAAAAGAAACTACTAATATCACTACTAATCGTAACAATGTGCATTATGGCATTTATGGGATGCGACCATGGAATTTTTGCGACATTTAAGCCTAATGAAGAACTATTTGAATATACTTGCTACGACAAAGGAAGTTACTGGGTTTATGAGGATTCGGCAACTCATAAAACTGATAGTCTTGTTGTTATAACAAAACCCATTAAGACGGTAACCACTGCCGATTATGGATCCGATGTCACTACAAAAACATTCCGTTTTCATTATGTTTATGCAAGCGAAATTGTAAATATTAAGGATACTTTTATTTTTGAGCCGACAGTTCATGGATATCTGCTTCGTACTGATTTAGGTTGGAATCCAGAATGGTATTACACATATCCTTTCCCGTATAACAATAATGGAAAAAATTTTCGCGGTACATATATGCTCGGTTATATGAATATGCCAACCCCTATTGATGATTCTCAAGGGAAAAATTACTGCATAACAAATGCAATGCCTTGGTGTGACAAATATTATCAGTCTTATGTTGT
>CACWOG010000047.1 GCA_902762455.1 uncultured Bacteroidia bacterium
CCCGACTTGTCGTGCAGGAACATAAATCCAACGCCGAGTCCCGACTTGCCCCTAAAGCGTATTGGTGCGTCGAGCGATACAGAAACCGTCTGGTAGGGAACGCCAACAGCACTCCATTGTGTGCGGTAGTTGTTTGATAGTCTGATGTTTTCATCGAAAAGACCAGTAGCAGCAGGGTTAAATACCAATGGGGTGGCGTAGTACTGCGTAAAGTGTATATCCTGTCCGAAACTTGCGATTCGGAAGGCAATTATTATAAATATCAGGCATAAAGTGTGTCTCATACGCCACATTAATTTTGGCAAAAATATACATTTATTTTTAACGAGGAAAATAATTTTAAATTTTTTTTCACATTTTGAAATGTTTGATTAATTTTGCGACTATAATGCAGAATACACTTTTTATAAGTTTATGGGTATAATAAAAAGAATCATTATAACAGTTTTTGCGGTATCGGCATATTTTGTGTCATCGGCACAGTTGTCGGTTGAGATAACTGGCGATTTTGACGGATGTGCCCCGCAGAATCTTTCTTTCGGTTGCACCATTTCTGGTGCTGGCGGAAATGTAACCTATTCGTGGTCGTCGGGAACTGGCGATGTGTCGGTGCTTGCTACTCCTACTTTTTCGTACATTAATCCAGGTCATTACACATTGTCGGTTACTGTGACAAGCGGAGGCCAGACAGCTACTGACAGCAAGGAAGTTGTGATTTTCCGCGGACCTATTGCTAATTTCGACGATACACCGAGGACAGGTTGTGTGCCTTACGATTTTGTGTCGCAAAGCCTTTCTACGCCAGGCGATGCTCCAATAACTGCATACCATTGGTTCTATAACGATGGTTATTCATCGACTGAAGAATCTTCTACCCATACCTACCAAAGTTCTGGGGTTTATCCCATTTCGTTAGAAGTTACCGATGCTAACGGATGTGTAAGCAACAAGACAAGTCAGCAGGTGCTTACTTTGTCGAAGAATCCTACCGTTTCAATTACCGCTCACGATGCCCAGTGGTGTACTGCTCCGCACGAGGTGCGGTTCAATTCCGAGATTTCTACAAGCGGAGGCTTGGGCGGTACTTATACTACGTCGTGGAATTTTGGAGACGGAGCAACCAGTAGTGTGGAAAACCCAGATCATACATATTCGCAGACAGGAACATACGATGTTTCGCTTACGGTGGCTGACAGTTACGGCTGTAGCACTACTGTTTTGGAAGAGGAAATGGTTGTAATAGGTATGTTGTCGCCTACTTGCAATGTGCCAGAACAGGTGTGCTTGAACCAGAACGGTCAGTTTTCGAGCAATGCCGATGGCGAATGTATGTGGAACTTTGGCGACGGCACTACTGAACAGTCTGGTGCCACCGTTTATCACACATATACGCAGGCAGGATACTATACTGTAACATTTACTGTTGATCCCAATGGACCTTGCCGTCGTACTTTGACTTTCCATACCGAGGTTGTGCGTGTTGAGGCTTCGTTTGTGACTTCGCCGACCAACTTATTCTCGTGTTCCTATCCGTTTGACGTGCAGTTTACAAGCACATCGGTAGGTAACGATTTGAATTATTACTATAGTTTCGGCGATTCGCGTATTGAAACGGAACCTAATGTGGTTCATACCTACACAGGAAACGGAGAATTTACACCTACGCTCACAGTTACCTCTCCGGGCGGATGCTCGTCGCGTTTTACTGGTCCTACAATCATTGTTCGTGAGCCAGCCGTGTCGTTGTCGTTGTCGGAAGAAGGCGGATGCATACCTTTGCTTGTAAACCTGTCGGATGGTGCCGACGCGTCGGGAATTGTTGACTTTTTCTGGGATTATGGCGACGGAACGCCTTCGCAACATACCGATGTGCCGTCTTCGGAACATTATTACCATAATGTTGGTACTTATTTCCCTTCGCTTACGGTTACCGATACCGCAGGGTGTTCGGCGACATATTCTGGCGACAGTATCGTAACAGGTACACCCATTTTGCCAGAGCAATTCGGCGTTATGGACTCTCTGCACAATTATATTCCCAAGGAAACAATCTGTGCGTCAGATACCGTTGTGCTGTACAATTCAATGTACGAAGACCACGACACACTCGACTATGTTTTTATAATCAAAATGAATGATAGCCCATACGAGGAAAATAGTAGCGAAACCTACCACGACTATTCTTTCGAGAACGATACAGGCTGGGCATACGTTGGTCTGCGTGTCGATTATAACAAGTGCAAGTCGGATACCTTGTGGTGGGACAGCGTGTATGTGGCACCGCCAATAGTAAAGATACAGTCAAGTTCCAATTGCCAGTCGCCTCTGGAATATGTCTATAGGATGAGCAAGAATATAGGTGCTGAATTTTGGGACTGGATTATTACTAACGAAACTACGGGCGACACTCTGCAGTATATTCAACATTCCACAGTAGATTCGATTCAATACGAATATCCTGAAAATGGCAGATACCAGTGCAAGATTATTGCATATAACATAACTTTGGGAGGATGTGAATATGAGGACAAGGTTTCCAGCGAAATAACCGCACCTGTTATGGACTGGACAATATCGCGCGATACAATTTGTGCAAACAATAGGATTAATCTCAATATAGCTGATGCGGCGGCATTCTCGGAGGTGGCATATACTTGGGGAGACAGCGATGTCCCTGTTGATATTGATGATTTGGAATGGTTGCCTACATCGGCACTGCAATCGACTTCGCACCAGTATCCCGATAGTGGCAACTACGACATAACAATTTATGGACGGCAGTCGAACGGATGTGTTTCCGTTTTCTCAAGGCATATTTATGTGGTAAAGGCACAGGCAAGCATTATTCCTGCAAGTCAGGTTGTGGGGTGCGCACCTGCGACTTTCGAGTTCGAGGTTGTCCCCGAAACTCAGGATCCTTTGCTATGGGTATCCTGGGATTTTGGCGATGGCAGTTCTGTCGATACAACATATACGCCCAATGTTCCTGTCGGACACACATATACCGATGTTGGAATGTACAGGATAACAATGCGTCTCGCTACAGAACACGGATGCAGATACTCTAAGGTATATTCTAACAGGGTAAGGGTGATTGAATCGCGAAGTGCAAATGTTAGCATCGACGATGCGGATATTTGTCTTGGTACACAATCTACATTTACATCTTCGGAGACCGACTATTCTGTATGGCACGAATGGGATTTCGGCGATGGCAGCGAAAATAATACAGGGCACAATGCGGTTGTTAATCATACTTACGCACAGCCTGGACACTATACGGTAAGGCATATTGTGTCGGAACAAAGCGGAGAATCGTTCGCTTGCGCCGATACTATGGTTTACGAGAATGCCGTTACGGTTGAGACTTTGACGGTAGATTTTGAACTAGACAGCACTCTTTATAATTGCTACCCGATAAGCCCTGTGATAACCAGTCACGTCTATTATGCACCGTCGGATATAAATGTTGAATACAATTGGAATATGGGCAACGGCGAGCAGAATATCCACATTCCGAACCCTGAGTATCTCTACACGGTGCCAGGTGTGTACGACATTTCCCTTGATGTTTTGACTCCTGCGGGCTGTAGCGCATCGGCAACCCACGGCATAATAGTGACAGGTCCTGAAGCGAGCATCTATTTGAGCGATACCGTTGTATGTGCCGGAGGAACTATCAGTATGGCAATGATGAATGCCCAGAATGTTGAAAATGTTGTATGGGTTGTCGGCGGTGGTAACAGTTATACTACGCCTGAAGTTACTCATACATACGATTATGTGCCCGCCTCTGGATATTTCCCTGTTACAATGTCGATACGAAACGGACATTGTACCATTGACCTTACCGAGCAGGTGTATGTGTATAGGCTTACTACGGAATTTGCACTGAAGGACAACGATGATAATATTATAGGTGTAGGCGAGGGTGTTTGTACGCCTCTTGTTGGTAGGTTCGAGCCAGAACATTCGGCTGATTGCACTTCAAGGTGGTATGTTAACGGTGATTTGGTAGGTAGTGAAAATGTAAACTGGGTAAACGAATCGCTGCAAAACGATATGCATTTTACTGTCAAGAATGTTGTGGTTGATTCGCTTGGGTGTACCGACAGTATTACGCACGAATATTATGTTTATCACTTGCCTGAATTGTATGTCAGCAACGATACTACTGTGTGCTTTGGCGATACGGTGAGAATATCAGCCAATGGTGCCAATTCGTACTACTGGGCAGACCCGATAGCCGACAGTTTGCCAAACCACGAGCTTGTTCCCGAAGAAACGACCGTCTATTATGTTGATGCCTACAGCGAAAAGAGGTGTGTTGCTTCCGATTCAATATCGGTGAATGTGATTCCAATCAATGAGATTTCGGTGTCGGATGACTATCTGCGGATAAATATGGGTGATACGGCTATTGCGTTTGTCATCTACGACAGCAGTGATTTCTCCTGTTTCATTTCACCGGAGGAAAGTGTAAGGATGGCAGGTTGTGACACGTTAATTTTCTTCCCGCAGGAAACATCGGATTATGTTCTTGTGACAAAGGATACTACGGTTTGTCCAGACAAGAGGTTCGACATTCATATCGAAGTTGACAAGATTTTCACGCTTGATGTGCCTGGTGCGTTCACGCCGCTGAGCGAAGGCGATGGCAACAACATTGTCTATGCGCGTGGTCTTGGAATAAAGAATCTGTTGCAGTTCCGCATATACAACCGTTGGGGCGAGGAGGTGTTCTTCACCGACGACTTGAATGTCGGCTGGGACGGAACTGTAAACGACAAGGTTCAGAACAGCGATACCTATTCATATTTTGTAGAAGCCGAAATGTTTGATGGTAGCATACAGACGAAAAAGGGTAATATAATGCTGATAAGGTAGAGTGATAAATATCCGTATATAACAAAAATAGGCTGCCACTCGGCAGCCTATTTTTATTACATAAGCATTGATGTTTACAGTTTTGGACCTGCATCAACCAACTTCTTGCCTGCTGGGTTGCTTGTGAACTTAACAAAGTTCTTGATGAAGCGTTCTGCAAGGTCGCGTGCCTTAACGTCCCACTCGTTGGCAGTTGCGTAGGTGTCGCGCGGGTCGAGAATCTTCGGGTCAACGCCTGGCAATGCAGTCGGAACTTCGAAATCGAAGTACGGAATCTTCTTTGTCGGAGCGGTCAAGATTGAGCCGTCGAGGATTGCATCGATGATTCCACGGGTATCCTTAATGGAGATACGCTTGCCAGTACCGTTCCAGCCTGTGTTAACCAAATAAGCCTTTGCGTTGCTCTTTTCCATGCGCTTTACAAGCTCCTCGGCGTACTTTGTCGGGTGCAATTCGAGGAATGCCTGTCCGAAGCAAGCGCTGAAAGTTGGAGTAGGCTCGGTAATGCCACGCTCTGTTCCTGCCAACTTAGCAGTGAAACCGCTAAGGAAGTAGTACTTGCACTGTTCGGGTGTAAGGATTGAAACTGGAGGAAGAACGCCGAATGCATCTGCCGAAAGGAAAATAACGTTTTCAGCAGCAGGTGCAGCACTTATCGGACGAACAATCTTCTCGATATGGTCGATTGGGTAGCTTACGCGGGTATTCTCAGTAACGCTCTTGTCTGCGAAATTAATCTTGCCCTTTTCGTCAACTGTAACGTTCTCGAGAAGTGCATTGCGACGGATTGCATTGTAAATGTCGGGTTCGCTGTCCTTGTCGAGGTTGATAACCTTTGCGTAGCAGCCACCTTCGAAGTTGAAAACGCCGTCGTCGTCCCAGCCGTGTTCGTCGTCGCCGATGAGCAGACGCTTCGGGTCGGTAGAAAGGGTGGTCTTGCCTGTTCCGCTAAGTCCGAAGAAGATAGCGGTGTGCTTGCCCTGCATATCGGTGTTTGCCGAGCAGTGCATTGCTGCAATACCTTGCAATGGAAGGTAGTAGTTCATCATCGAGAACATACCCTTCTTCATTTCGCCACCGTACCAAGTGTTGAGGATAACCTGCTCGCGACTTGTAATGTTGAATACAACTGCAGTTTCGCTGTTGAGACCGAGTTCCTTGTAGTTTTCAACTTTTGCCTTCGAAGCGGTGTAAACGGTGAAGTTAGGTTCGAAAGTCTTGAGTTCTTCCTCTGTCGGCTTGATGAACATGTTGCGTACAAAGTGAGCCTGCCATGCAACTTCCATGATGAAGCGCACGTTCATGCGGGTGTCCTTGTTGGCGCCGCAGAAAGCGTCAACTACAAACAGTTCCTTGTCGCAAAGTTGTTTCTTAGCGAGGTCTTTCACAACATTCCAAGTCTCCTGCGAGCAAACATGGTTGTCGTTCTTGTACTCGTCGGTAGTCCACCAAACTGTATCCTTTGAGTTTTCGTCCATAACGATGAACTTGTCCTTGGGAGAACGGCCAGTGTAGATGCCGGTCATTACATTTACAGCGTCGAGTTCGGTAAGCTGGCCTTTGTCGAAACCTTCGAGAGACGGATCCATCTCAAATTTGAACAATTCCTCGTATGAGGGATTATAATGAAGCTTTTTTACACCTGTTATGCCTATTTTGGCTAGGTCTTTCAATATCTTTTCGTTCATGTTAAAAAATAAATTTTTATGTTATTTATAATTTTGATTTCTATTCCACTACGGTTAAGTCTGTGTATTTTACATCGAAAGTACCATTCTCGATTGATAGAATTTCATTGTTGTTGTTTCGGCAATTGAAGAAGAATGTACCTTTGATTATCTTGTTGTTGCTGTTGATTTCGGTAATAGTTATCGCGCCTGCGGTAGCTGGGTAACTATAGAATCCCGACTGGAAGTATCCAGAAACATCTTGTCCGAAATAATGAACGCCTTCGGAAATGTTATTCGGCATTTGCAGTGTTACGCTTTGCCAAGCCTGAGAGCGGTCGCATTCGCCGGTTACGACCAAAGCAGTGTCGCTTTTGGTGCCTGAAATTGTGACGGCATTCCATATAGTGTTGTTGTATGTGAAGTTGAAGACGTTTGTGTATTTGTCATCATCGAAGTTGTAGAATGTGTATGGTACGTTGGTGAACTTTCCTTCGGTTACCGATTTTACAGAACCGTCGGCGCGGTATGCCTTGAATTGGAATTCGCCACCGAGGCTTTTTGTTTCCTCGTTGAGCGAGGTTAGCCTAACTATGCCGCCACCTTCACCATTTGCAGTAGAATACCTTTCTGTGCCCGAAGCCATATTGGGAATGAATTCGGCAGAATGACCGTTTGTTGATGAGAAAGTGTATTCTCCAAGTTCCTTTGTGTTGAGTGTTATTATAATTGTTTGTCCGTTTGCCGAAGTTCCGTTGACCTTTATCTTGTGTTCGCTTACTATGGCAGTAGGGTCGGAGGCTCGCCAGTTCGAACCGTTTATCAGTCCGTACATCGCAACAAGGTCGCTTCTGCCAGAACTTGTACCGCGGCACGAATAAATAAAAGACAATGAGGCTATTAGCAACAAAATTAGGAATATGCTGAAAATTCTATTCATATAGTATATATTTTTACAAGAGTGCAAATATAATCATTTTTGAATCAGCGAATAAGATTTTTGAAAAAAACTACCAATATAAAATAGTGAAAAATATTTTCATAAATAATTTTTGCGTTATACAAATTATATATATCTTTGCACCCGCATTTCCGCATATAGGAAATGCCCCGAATTTAGCACGGAGAGGTGGGTGAGTGGCTGAAACCACCAGTTTGCTAAACTGACGTACTGGGTTACCGGTACCGGGGGTTCGAATCCCCCTCTCTCCGCAAAAAATAGCGAAGCTTTTGCTTCGCTATTTTTGTTTTCTGCAAATCCTCGAATGCTCGCATTCAAAAGGAATTGCAGAAAACAAAAATGAAAACGTAGCGGAGCAAGTTTTCTATTTTTTTGCAAGGACGCCCGCGGCAGCGCAGGGGATATGTAATCCCCCCTCTCTCTTCTCTTTATAGGTTTAATTCAAAAGGAATTGCAGAAAACAAAAATAAAAACGCAGTGAAGCAAGTTTTCTATTTTTTTGCAAGGACGCCCGCGGCAGCGCCAAGGATATGCAATCCAACAAAAAAAGGCTGCAATCGCAACCTTTTTCCCATTTAATGTATTCGTCAACTAATCGTCAAAAAAATAATCCGGATGTGTCCCTCTTACAACAAGCATTTCACAATAAATATCATACTGCATTCCACTGCCTACGCCAAACACCCTAGGTATCATTTTCTTGGCAATGTCCTCGATGCGATAAACAGTGTCTTTTGTTATGAGACCATCCTCTACCAGCATAAGGCGCGGATTGGCTTGTCCAGCATCGGTCTTTGCTATACCTTCGGTGTCGAACACAATCTTGTCGATGCAATCGAGACCATTGTCTTTTATGTACGATGCTGCAAGCTCTTCATTTTCGGCAGAAACTACAATATATATCGGCGCCAAATTGACAATCTCCTTTCTAGCAATCAACGAATCAATTACCATTCTGTCGGCATCTGACACTTCATTCTTGCAATAAAACGTAATTATCTTATACATAGCACCATCAATCTCGTTCTTCGACTTTACCAAAGCTACAACAGGACTATTTTCTTCAGCAAACTTGACTTTGTATTCTTCCCAGTCTTTATGTCTTTTCTCAAGGTCGGCACGGCACGAATCAATGTATTGCTTATAGTCGCGGTCGGTCTTTGTGAGCCTCAGATAGTTCAACTTTATGATAGAATCGTTGACAATGTCATAGTTAATCGCAATTCTGTCATTAGAACACCATATACCACGTTCGTTGTAAATCTCACCTATATAATTGAAATCCTTATCCGCAAGAACACAAGTATGAACATGCTTTCCATAGTATTCAGAATCATAAGCTATAATATGATAATATACATCATTAGTTTTGTCATATATAAAAGTACGACGCATATCATTTTTCTCTCTGAAGATAGTATCAACATATAATTTCTCGTTGCTCGTAGCCAATTGAACTTCTGTAGGCATTATGGTATCAAAATACAACGTGTTTAAATCTATTGCTTTTACATGAAACACATTATCCGCAATTTCTTTTCTTTCCTCTCTCACCAACTCTACATCTTCCGCTTTATCCAATTCATACATCTTTTTGCCTGTTGCCAAGTCATAATATGAATTGGTTTCTCCATAAGCTTCATAAGAAAAGACCAGAACATCCTTGCCATCAATGTCCAAAAGCGTTAGAGGACGCGTTCTGCTGGCATACCGAGTGCCCCTGTCTTCTGGATTTACCAGGATTTCCTGTGTCTTATACACTTCCCACTCATAAACTGCTGGTTCGGGCTTGGCATTGCGATTGCACGAAACCAACGTTGTCATTAATACGGCAACTCCTAATAACCAAAATAGTCTTCTCATAATTAAACCTCCTTTAAATATTTTATTGTCAAACGAATTAAACTCATATTATCTTTTTTCTCCTAAATCAATTAATCGTCAAAAAATGCGCCGCCAGTAACCGCGACAACAAGTTCACCATCATAAATATAATATCGAGTAAATTTGCCTTCGCCAAATAATCTCGGAATCATCTCTGTGCCTATGTCTTTGGTACTATAAATAGTGTCTCTTGTTATAAGTCCGTCTTCAACCAATATAAAGCGTGGATTGTCCTGTCCCGCATCTGTCTTTGCAATGCCTTCGGTATCGAACACAATCTTTTCGATGCAATCGAGACCGTTTTTCTTGACATACGATGTGGCAGCTTCTTCATTTTCGGCAGAAATCACAAGATATATAGGTGCCAAATTGACAATTTCCTTTTCGCCAATCAGCGAGTCGATAATCATCTTGTCGCCATCAGATATTTCATCCTTGCAATACAAGGTAAGCACCTTATATATTCGGTCAGCCTCGGGCTTTACCAAACCAATGAGCGGATTATTTTCTGGAGAATTCTTCTCCTTGTATTCTTCCCAGTCCTTATGCTTTTTCTCAAGGTCGGCACGGCACGAATCAATGTACTCTTTGTAATCGCGGTCGGTCTTAGTAAGTTTCAAAAAGTTAACCGTCACAGCCGAATTGCCTTTAATATGTTCAATATCAATAAGGATCCTACCGTTCCAGAACCAAGGCCAAACTTTATTGTCGTAAATTGTTCCCATATAGTTGAAATCCTTATCGACAATGATAAGCTCGTGAACATTTTTACCATAATATTCCGTATCGTATGACTTCTCTGCCCAGTAAACATTGTTAGTCTCGTCGTAATCAAGCCTAACACCAAGCTGCTTGCTGTCACCTGCCAACAACGGAACATCAACATCAATCACAGTATCCAAAGACACAGGTTCCTTTGGTTCTACATTATTAACACCGCTCATTTTCTTGCCTGTTTCCAAATCGTAGTACGATATGCTTCCATTAGAATAAAACACAAGCGCATCCTTGCCGTCAATGTCAACAAGTCCTCCTGGAAGAGTTATTTCACTTTCCAAGTCTCTATCTTCGGCGTTCAACACAATTTTCTGCGTCTTATACACTTCCAGTTCGTAAACTGCAGGTTCTGGCTTTGCATTGCGATTGCACGAAACCAACGTCGCCATTAATGCGGCAATTCCTAATAACCAAAATGGTTTTCTCATAAAACTAATCTCCTAAAATTTAATGTTATACGAATAAAAATCAAACTTGCCTGTCTTTCCTTTTCTCTCCAAAGCACAGAACCTTCTCCGGAATGATTAAACATATTATATCAACAACTCTATTCCATCATCATATCGGCTACAAAAATAAAAAATTATTCTTAATAAATATCCAAAGGTTAAAAAATAAAATTTAATATGTTTTGTATACCACAATAACGCACAAAAGGCGGATTTATTGCACATCCGCCTTTTGTATATTGAAAATTTCTGCCTTTCGGCAAATAAATTGCTTATATATAAATAATTAAGCCTTCAGTTCCTTGACTAAATTTTGTATTCTCTTCAAGGTTTCGTCCTTACCGATGACTTCAATCATGTCGAATACGCTCGGGCCCTTGCCCTCGCCGACAATAGCCAGACGGAACGGCGACATAACCTTGCCGAATCCCCATTCGTTGCCTTCAATCCATGCCTTAACTGCACCTTCGGTAGTTTCAGGCTTGAAATCGGGGCACTTGTCCAGAATGTTAACCAATTCCTTGAGAACTTCGGCAGTATCTTCCTTGCAGGCTTTCTTCTTGAACTTCTCGTCGAACTGGGTAGGAGTCTCGAAGAAGAAGCGAGTTTCGTCCCACATTTCGTGGATGAACGAAATACGTTCCTTCATAAGTTCGCAGATGCGTACGATGTCAAACTTCGAGTAGTCGAAGCCACGAGCGTCCAAATCCTTGCGGAAAAGTTCTGCAACTTCCTCTGCCGACTTCTTCATTATATACTGGTGGTTGAACCACTTTGTCTTATCTGGGTCGAAACGGCTTCCGCTCTTGCCGACGCGCTCGATTGTGAATTCCTTGATAAGTTCGTCCATCGAGAAGATTTCCTGCTCGGTGCCAGGATTCCATCCCAAAAGTGCCAGCATATTGATGAAAGCCTCGGGGAAATATCCATCTTCGCGGTAGCCCTTACACATTTCGCCGTTGTTGTTGAACTGCATCGGGAAAACAGGGAATCCGAGCTGGTCGCCGTCGCGCTTGCTGAGCTTGCCCTTTCCGCTAGGCTTGAGGATAAGCGGCAAGTGTGCGAACTTTGGATGCTCCCAGCCAAATGCTTCGTACAAAAGTATGTGCAACGGCAACGATGGCAGCCATTCCTCGCCACGGATTACGTGAGTGATTTCCATCAGATGGTCATCGACGATGTTTGCAAGGTGATAGGTTGGCAAGCCGTCGGTTTTCATCAGCACCTTGTCATCCATTTCCTTGGTGTTGAAGGTGATGTCGCCACGGATTTCGTCGTGAGTTTCGAGTACGCGGTTTTCTGGAACCTTGAAACGCAAAACGTATGGAGTCCCGTTTTTCAGCAGTTCGTCAACTTCTTCCTTGCTCATCGAGAGGCTGTTGCGCAGGCTCATGCGAGTGGAAAAGTTGTAGATGAAGGTTTTGCCTTCCTTTTCGGCTGCAGCACGGAGTTCGTTCAGTTCCTCTGGAGTATCGAAAGCCATATATACGCTACCGTTGTCGATGAGTATCTGCGCATATTTTGCATAAATGTCCTTGCGGTCGCTCTGGCGATACGGACCGTATTTTCCGCCTTCGCGGATACCTTCGTCGAATTTTATGCCACACCATTCGAGCGAATTCATAATGTATTCCTCGGCACCCTCTACGTAGCGGGTCTGGTCGGTATCTTCGATTCGTAGAATCATCTGTCCGCCGTTGTGGCGTGCAAACAGATAGTTGTACAATGCGGTTCTAACGCCGCCTATGTGAAGTGGTCCCGTAGGACTAGGTGCAAATCTTACCCTTACCATAATGTTTTAATTTTTTGTGGCACAAAAATACAATATTATTTACGATTTACGAAGGACGATTTTAGATTGATTTTGGAGTGGGATGAATCATTATCAGATTCCCATCTTGCAACATTATTTTCAATGTATTCGGCAATTTGGTTCATTTCGTTTTGGTCACGAATAATGCGATCATAAAAACGAGGTTGCCATTCGAATGTCATATCGTTTTTACGGGCAAATCGTGTAACGGATTGTTTTAAACCGCCTATCGTGGTTGATAATCGTCCCTGATGATTGGCAATTTTTTGCATGGATTCGTTTTTGTTTTCTGTAGAAACGCGCCATGGCACGTTTCTACAATCATTACCGGAAATTATTACAATCAAATGAATATGATCGGGCATAATTACATATTCGGGAATTTGTGCATATTGATTATGTTCCG
>CACWOG010000048.1 GCA_902762455.1 uncultured Bacteroidia bacterium
ATTAGTAGCACTGGTGCTCGTCAGATTGGATCCTGGGGCTGTCTGAGAACCAGCAGTAGCAGATGTTCCATTACTACCAGTACCACCAACACCACTTGTTCCACCACCAACACCAGCAGTATAAGAACCTGAGTAATGGTAATTTCCACCGCCACCGCCTGCAACAATTACTCTCGCATAAAGTGATTGATTATTGACACGAATATCACTAGCACCGCCACCACCAGAACGTGGAGCATCATACTGATAACCTTTTCCACCTCCGTTAAACCCACCAGTAGAATATCCTTCAGATACTGATGTAGAAGAAGTTCCTCCCCCTGCTCCTCCAACATACACATACAGTACGTCTCCAGGAGTAACATCCATTGTACCTACGGAATAGCCTCCTTTACCGCCTAAATTCGAACCACCTTGGCCTCCCTGCCCCCCCCAAACTTCTAGTTTTACAGAATTTACTCCTGCAGGAACGGTATATGTTTGCTGCCCTCCAGTATATGAAAAGTTTGTTACTTGTTCGGAAGTACCTGGCTTTTCCAAACGGCACCATACCTGTGTGCCACTTGAGGATGTAATTGTGAGTGTGTTGTTATTCGTTCCCGTCACTCCGCTAGTAATTTCGGTAGTGCATGCAGAATTTGAGTACCAGTGATATGAGTATCCATCAAGCACAGATTCACCGTCAAGGCTTGCAGTAAGAGTTACGTTTTCGCCACAGAGAGGAGTGGAACCTTGAGTGATTGTCGGCGTGGGCGGCACAACAGTAACTATTCTCTCCAGCTGAATGCTGTTGTTTGAGCAATAGCCGCAATCTCCACCAAGCGACGAACCATTTCTAAACCAAAAACATGCTTCTTTTACCGCATCGAAAGCGATATGGTATATACCCAGAGTGGTCGGAGCGGATATCGTAAAGTTAAAATCCCTAGATTCACCTGGAGCCAAAGTTCCATAATTACCAGAGAAACGATGTGGCTCCGGCGGTTGGAAAGTGCTCTCATAAAAATTGTATGCGAAGTTCACGTTATCGCTTGACTTCATCGTGGCCGTACCGCTATTGGTCACCCTAACAGAGACCGAACGACTCTCACCCATATACCAAGTGTTACTTCCCAAGTCTGCATTGGAGAAGGTAACGTTGTATATTGGTGGATAGAAACTGTAATATCTTCCTCCTCCTGGAAAAACGGAATAAGTAGTGCTGGTGTTGGTTGTAGAGTAAGTGGCTGTGTGCGAAGATGGATTCACATACCAGAACTTATTATAATCGACATTGCCAATACCTATTTGATAATCACTAGGAGCGTTGGTGTAGTCGCCGCTATAGACAATCCTTACTTCGTTGTTGGCTTGAAACAATTGCACCTGGAATTTGACGTAAGTGGTGCCTGAAGAGGAAGAAGAAGTATTTAACATAAATTCTATAACTCTGACATACGACCCAGAAGAACCATATAGCCCTGTTTTAACATAACCTGCGGAACCTGTTGAGCAGTCACGACCTACGCCGACAATGGCAGGAGTGTTACTATTATAGTTAGAAGAATTGAACGGATTGGAAAAAGTAGTCCCGATAACCGTGCCACCCAGTCTCATTCGTCCATTGGAGTTCGCAGAGAACTGCGTATAACCTGTTCCATCGTAAGTAAAAGTGAAACCGATGTTTGTAACAGAAGAAGCGGCATCATCATTGCCAGATGCTATCAACGACGTCCAACTTGGCGAGTATAAAGTACCGCCTGTACCAGTTGAGAAGACATAGTTATCCAATCGCTGAGCAAAAGCTGTATTGCCGAAGAATAAACAGAAAAGAATAATTAACAATGAATAATTGACAATTGATAATTTTTTGCCAATTAGCTTCGCTGAGCTGAAGGTTGGCAATGTTGTGGTGGTCGTGGCGCGCCGCGACACCACTGGTGCCACAGCACCACTAGTGCTACAATTTACAATTGATGCATTAGCTTCATTGCAAGCAATAGTATTTTCATTTGTGGTATTAATCCCATTACGCCTATTCTGGCGGTCATTGCATAAGGTAAATATTTTATTCATAGTATATAAATATCCTAAATTATTAAGCGCGCAAAAGTAAAAAAAATATTTATAAAATGAAAGTTTTTTTTTGAAAAAAATGAAGAAGCAAAGTATGTTTCTCTGTGAGACGCAATGAATTGCGCCTGTACAGGGAGAATTGTTTCAAGGGGCTAAATAGAGACGCGCCATGGCACGTCTGTATTTATTTGTCGTTATAATGTTTGTATGCGGTAAGGACAAGGACAATGACCTCGTCGTCGTTGATTTCATACACCAGCCTATGCTTCTGCGTGATGTGGCGGCTCCACTGGTTAGGTCTTCCCTTCAATGGTTCAGGATGACCAGTGCCAGTGCGAGGATGCTCATACAACTCGGCAATCAACTTTAAAGCTTTTTTATATGCCGGTTGTTCGTCCTTTAAAAGCCGAGCCAAATCCTCTTCTGCCTTTTGTGAATATATGATTTTATACATCATAAACTTCTAATGTATTTGTCAAGTTCTTCAACAGTAGCAAAAGAATGAGCTTCGCCCTGTCTAATCTGTTCACGCGCTTCATCGACCCTAGCAAAGAACTCTTCCTTGCTAAGTTCGGTATCATCCGCCTGCTTTTCGGCAACAAGCTTGCGAAGATATCTCGCTGCTCGCTTCAGCAAGACCTCGTCCTCGGCTATGATGCTCATATTCCTAAGCAATTCCGCATTCATCTCTAGTGCTGTCATAATTCTATTTCGTTAAATTATAATGGCAATTTATAGTTCAATGTTTAAGGTTCAATGTTTAAGGTTTGTATGTTCACGTTTCTATGCCTGCGGCGTTTCTATGTTGTTGAGTCGCGCCGTGGCACGACTGTACAATGTTGCGCCGTGGCACGACTGTACAATGTTGCGCCGTGGTACGGCTGTATTTTAATCCATTGCGAGCAATAGAATTCATAGTGGGATTAATCCCATTACGCCCGTTCTGGCTGTCATTGAATAAGGTCATAATCATAAATATCATTATACACAAATATCCTAATTAAATAAGTGAGCAAAAATAAAATATTTATGGAGTAGGGGAAATTTTTGGATTGAATATTATACTACAATGTATAAATATTAGACGAAACATAATATATATGTGCTGAAATATGATGTACGATGCCGAGCTAACCTTTCTAAAATTTGCGAGAACGACTAATGATTATTACAGCAACCTCAATACCCAATATCAAAAACAATAATAATTCCATTTCAACGTTTCCTTCAATTGAATTTAATCATATTTTTGCAAAAAGTTTTTTGAAATGAAGTTTAGGTATATATTATTGATTATCAATATATTTATCACCACTATTGCATTCGGGCAGAAGTTTACAATAAGTGGCTATGTGCAGGATTCGGCAAGCGGTGAGAAGCTTTTCGGAGCAAATGTGTATGATACGCGCTCGCATTTGGGCGTGGCAACCAACGAATATGGATTTTTCAGCCTTACGCTTCCGCAGGACAGCGTGAGCCTTGTGGTTTCGTACATCGGTTACGGTGCCTACAGCCACAATTTCTATATCGACCAGGACATTCGCATAAACATAAAGCTCAACTCCGCCAATATGCTCAGCGAGGTTGTCATTACCGAAAGCAAGTCGGACCAGATGGTGAAGGATGTGCAGATGAGCATTGTGCGTCTGCCAGTGGAACAACTAAAAACCCTGCCTGTATTCATGGGTGAAGCCGATGTTATGAAAACATTACAGCTTATGCCGGGCGTGCAGTCTGGTAACGAAGGCACGAGTGGCATATATGTGCGCGGTGGCGGTCCCGACCAGAACCTGATTCTGCTCGACGGTGTGCCCGTTTACAACGCCAACCACCTTTTCGGATTCTTCTCGGTGTTCAACCCCGACGCAATTTCGAGCATTAATCTCATAAAAGGCGGATTTCCAGCGCAATACAGCGGACGACTTTCGTCGGTAATCGACATTAGGTTGAAAGAAGGCAACGACAAGAAGTACGGTGGTGAATTTTCAATCGGCACAATCGCAGCCAAGGTCATGGTGGAAGGTCCAATCTGGAAAGACCACACATCGTTCATTTTCAGTGCAAGGCGCACCTATATAGATGTGCTTGCAGCACCTGTCATCGCATTGATAAACAAATATTCTGGCAATAGCGAAAAACTAAAGGCTGGCTATTATTTCTACGATGCAAACCTTAAGCTGAATCACAAGTTCAGCGATAAGGACAGGCTTTTCCTGAGCGGATACTTCGGTCGCGACAAGGCTTACATTAAAAATGAAGAGGAGTATTTATACTACGACACCCTGTATAACGACAAATCCAACATGGGTCTGTACTGGGGCAACATCACTACTTCGATGCGATGGAACCACGTGTTCAACCAGAAGTTATTCTCCAATGTAACGCTCATATATTCGAACTACAAGTTCGACACCTATATGGAATACGACAACTTGGCTAACAAGCAGTCGATAGAAAAATATTCGTTCGACTATTTCTCGGGCATCAACGACTATGGCGCAAAAATCGACCTAAACTACTACCCTGCTTCAAAACACGAACTAAAGCTCGGGGCCTCAACCACATACCATGTATTCAAACCTGGGGTGTCTGTGCTTAAGCAAACATTGGATACAACCGGTCTTGAAACAAAAATGGGGTCACGCGAAATTTACGGCACCGAGATAAACGTGTACGCATCCGACAACATAACTATAACTGGACGACTAAAAGCCGACATCGGCATAAATTATTCCGGCTTCATTGTGAAGAAAAAATACTACCAGTCGGCAGAACCTCGCGTTTCGGCACGATTCCTGATTACCGAAAACCTGTCGATGAAAGCAGCCTACACAAGGATGGCGCAGTATGTACACTTGCTCACCAACAGCACAATAGGTCTGCCAACCGACCTTTGGCTTCCGACCACCGACACCATACGTCCGCAACGAAGCAACCAGGTTGCACTCGGATTCGCCTACAACCTCAAGAACAAGTGGGACTTCAGCATCGAAGGCTTTTTCAAGGACATGAAAGGTCTGATTGAATACAAAGAAGGGGCAAGTTTCTTCGGGGTGTCAGACAACTGGGAGTCGAAAATAGAAATGGGACGCGGATGGTCGTATGGAGCAGAGTTGCTTGTTCGCAAGACCACAGGCAAAATCACCGGCTGGATTGGCTATACGCTGTCGTGGGCTTGGAGACAGTTCGACAACCTCAACTTCGGCGAAAAGTTCCCATACAAGTACGACCGCCGTCACGACATAGCCATTGCACTGATTTACAAGAAGAGCGACAGGTTTGATTTCGGTATGACTTGGGTATTCGGCACAGGAAACGCCGTTACACTTGCCTACGGTCGATACTATGGTCTGAACGGTTACGAAATCGGCGAATATGGAGGAAGAAATTCGTTCAGGGCACCAGCCTACCATCGCTTGGATTTCAACTTTAACTTCAAGAAACAAAACAAGTTGGGAGAAAGAGTATGGAGCCTTGGCGTTTACAATGCCTACTGCCGACAGAATCCGTTCTACCTATATTTCGGCTATGACAACAACAATAACAGATGTCTGAAACAGATAAGCCTGTTCCCGATTATGCCGTCAATAAAATTCTCACAAACATTCTAAAACTGAAAAGCCATGAAAAAGCTGATATACATAATAATAGCCTCTGCATTAGCACTCGCAGCCTGCGAAAAGACACTTGATTTTCCGTTCGAGTACAAGCAGCCCAAATTGGTGTTAAACTGCGTACTTTCCAACACAAGCGAAATCGACTTTTCCGTAAGCCGTAGCATGCACATTCTTGATTCGAAGGAAATTGTAATGATTTCGGATGCCGACGTGATAATATTTGAGGATGGCAAGCCATTGCAGGTCGTGCCAGTTTCCAACGGCGACGGCACATACCATGTAGCATATATCCCCAAGGTTGGACATACTTACAAGTTCCAGGTTTCCAAGGACAAGTTCGAGACCGTCGAAGCCGTAGCTACAATAACGAACCCCACGACAATCAACAGCCTAAGCGGGAAAATGGCAACTAGCGAAGACGGTTCGTACTATTACGGTGGAAATTTTGATATCTCTATGAATTTCAGCGACAACCCAAACGAGGAAAACTACTATATGATAACCGTCACAGGGAAACTCCCCGATGATTTGGTGGAATATATTACAAATAGCCATTCCGGGGATTATTTTTCTTACGAAATGCTGGACAGCAGTTACCTGCTTAACCTTGAATGCAAGGATATGTCGGTTAATAATAACAGTTATTCAAATTTGTTCTTTTCTGATGAAATAATAAGCGGAACAGACTATTCAATTAAATTCTCGGCACATGACTACAGGGATATTTACGGAACATTCTATGAAATAACATATTCCAGTTACAATGGAAATGAAAGCGTAAATATAACAGAAGACCCAGGAATAGACAGTTTGCCATTTTATCGTGAATTCGAGTACGAACTTATTGTCCATATCGCAACAATAAGCAAGGACTACTACCAGTATCTAAAATCATACGACCAGTACGTTGAAAACGACGGCAATCCATTTGCCGAGCCAACGCTTGTGAAAACCAACGTAAAGAACGGTCTTGGAATTCTTGGCGCAAGCGGCGAAGTCACCGATACAATCAAGTTCACGATAAAGAATCCGTATCTGGAAGAGGAGGAGGAATGATTTTTTGGGGGGGATTTGAAGATTTGACGATTTGATTGATTCGATGATTTGTAGCGGCGCGATGCTTCGCGCCGGAATAATAATTGTCTAATATATTGCATATCAATAATTTATAAAATCATCATTTTTTGATGATTGTTTTTTGATGAAAATGTAAAAAGTATTATTTTTGCATTGTCAATCAAATTGTTGCACGATGAACAACCCATTTGTAACCAACGGATATGCAGGACCGAAATATTTCTGCGACAGAGTGTCTGAAACACAGAATATAGTGCAGATGCTTACCAACGAAAACAACATTGCACTGATTTCACCACGACGACTCGGAAAAACCGACCTTATATACCATTGCTTTGCGCAGCCGGAAATATGCGAAAAGTACCATACTTTTATCGTTGACATTTATTCAACAGCATCGGTTCGCGATTTTGTGAACATCCTTGGCAAAGCCGTTCTCGACAGCCTGAAATCCAAAGGCCGCCAGAGCTGGGAAAAGTTCATAAACGCCGTTTCTTCGCTCAGGCAAAATATCGGGTTCGATATGAATGGCTTTCCAAGTTGGAGCATCGGGCTTGGCGAAATAGAGAATCCATCGGTATCACTCGACGAAATATTCAGTTACCTTGAATCTGCCGACAGGAAGTGTCTTGTTGCTATTGACGAATTCCAGCAAATTACACGCTATGCCGACAAAAACATCGAGGCAACGCTTCGGACTTACATACAAAAATGCATCAACACGCATTTTATATTTTCAGGCTCGCAACGACATCTGATGGGAGCAATATTCACTTCGCCGTCGCGTCCTTTTTTCCAGTCGGTTACAATAATGAACCTGCCGCCCATCCCGCTCGACAAATACACAGAGTTTGCAATCGGCAAATTTAACGAAGCTGGAAAAAACATCGACAAGGAAGTCGTTGCCAACCTTTACGAAAGGTTCGACAGCATTACATCTTATATGCAGCGCATAATGAATATGCTCTTTGTAAGGACCCCAGCAAAAGGAACTTGCACTATCGAAATGATTGACAGCACAATAGAACAACTGCTTGATTTCACATCGGACACATACGAATCTATTTTGTACCAAATGCCTGAAAAACAACGTGATTTGCTGATTTCCATAACATTGGACGGCAAGGTAAAAAATATTTCGGGTGGCGATTTTGTCAAAAGGCACAAATTGCAGTCGCCAAGTTCGGTTTTGTCAGCCGCAAAGGGACTTCTCGAAAAGGATTTCATTACCGAAGACAGAAACGTTTACTGCGTTTACGACAAGTTGTTTGAAATGTGGATAAAGAGAAAATATAGGTAGGATATTTCTATTTTTTTGTAAATTCGCACCCATAAACGAAACATAAAGACAATGACAGAAAAAATCATCATCCTCGACTTTGGTTCACAATATACTCAACTGATAGCCAGACGAGTACGCGAACTTAACACCTATTGCGAAATACATCCCTACAACAAGATTCCAGCATTGGACGAATCGGTAAAGGGCGTAATTTTGAGCGGAAGCCCCTATTCGGTGCGCGACGAAAAAGCCCTCAAGCCCGACTTATCCAACATAAAAGGCAAAATGCCGCTTCTCGGCGTTTGCTATGGAGCACAGTACCTTGCTCATTTCTACGGAGGCGAAGTCGCTCCGTCGAATTCGCGCGAATACGGCCGTGCAAACCTCAACTTCGTCAACGCTAACGATGTGCTGATGAAGGATGTACCATCAAATTCGCAGGTGTGGATGTCGCATGGTGATACCATAAAGCAAATTCCTGAAAATTACGAAATTATAGCTTCAACAGCCGATGTAAAGGTCGCAGCCTACAAAATCGGTGGCGAGCAGACCTGGGGCATACAGTTCCATCCCGAAGTTTACCACTCGACCGACGGCAAGACCTTGCTAAAGAATTTCGTAGTAGGCATTTGCGGTTGCTCGCAGTCGTGGACACCCGATTCGTTTGTCGAAACTACCATAAAGGAACTTCGTGAAAAAATCGGTAGCGACAAGGTTGTTCTTGGTCTTTCGGGCGGCGTTGACAGTTCGGTTGCTGCAGTATTGCTCAACAAGGCTATCGGCAGCCAGCTCACCTGTATTTTCGTTGACAACGGACTGCTTCGCAAGAACGAATTCTCGTCGGTGCTCGAATCGTACCGCGGAATGGGACTTAATGTTATCGGCGTCGATGCAAAGCAGGACTTCTACCGCGAACTTGCAGGCGTAACCGAACCCGAACGCAAGCGCAAGATTATCGGTCGTCTTTTCATCGAGACTTTCGACCGCGAAGCCAGCAAAATCAAGGATGTGAAATGGCTTGCGCAAGGCACCATATATCCCGATGTAATTGAGTCGGCAGGCGTTCTTGGTCCGGCAGCAACAATAAAGTCGCACCACAACGTTGGCGGTTTGCCCGAAAAGATGAACTTGAAGATTGTTGAGCCTTTGCGTCTGCTCTTCAAGGACGAAGTTCGCCGCGTAGGTAAGGCGTTGAATGTCAGCAATAACATTCTTGGTCGTCATCCTTTCCCCGGACCGGGACTTGCAATCCGCATAATCGGCGACATCACCGCTCAAAAGGTTGAAATCTTGCAGAATGTTGACGACATTTTCATTCAGGGACTTCGCGAAGACGGACTTTACGACCAGATTTGGCAGGCAGGCGCAATTCTGCTTCCAGTGCAGTCGGTTGGCGTTATGGGCGACGAACGTACCTACGAAAACGTTGTGGCTCTCCGTGCTGTACACTCCACCGACGGCATGACTGCCGACTGGGTTCACCTGCCATACGAGTTCCTTGCAAAGATTTCAAACAAGATAATCAATAAGGTAAAAGGCGTTAACAGAGTTGTGTATGACATCAGCTCGAAGCCACCTGCAACAATTGAATGGGAATAAACTATGGGTGTAACTTTCGATAGCAAGGAGCAAAATTTTTCTTTCAATTTCGAGAACGACGGAATTGACGACATTATAAGTCTCACCACTGGAATACATCAGGTGGAGGCTTTTGGAAAATGCTTCTACTACGGATACGAATTTGGTGAAGATGTCGGCGGTTCTACAAGGGCTGCATTCATCAAATACTTGAAATTTTGTCCCGACCTTCAAGGGAATGCAAACCTGACTACTTTCATAAAGAAAGCTATCGACGAGCTGAACCGCCAGATTAATCTCTACGACTACAATCTTGTCGTAATGCCCGAATCGAGCAGCAAAGTAAACCAGTATATGCTACGCTACATTTACAGGTTCGCTCAGCCCACGCTCCGCAAGATGGAACTGATAAAAGCCTTGCCATCAAGCATTTCATTTGATATGGATGCCTTTTCGCAACAATATCTCGACGACACATTGGAAAATGGCCGACCACGCTACACACAGGCGCAGAAGGACGAAGTAAAGCAATCGATTGGTGAGATGATGGAACTTATACACCAGAAGGACTATTTTACGATAGCAAAGGATGTAAGGAAAAGCCGTTTCCGCCCGTACATGATGGGATTCCTGAAATTTGCAACTGATGAGGACAGACAACTTTGCACCAGCATACGCAAACAGAACATCCTTGTAATTGATGATGTTACGACAAGCGGTTCTACACTTAATGAGATTCTTCGTACACTTAGGATTCTCAACGAAGACAACGACATTGCAATATTCAGCCTGATAGGAAGAAAAGATTTGATGGCTGACAGTATGTAAATTTGTTTATCTTTGCAAAAAACTACAATTAATTGATGAAACAAAACGAAAACATATCATACGCCGCAGCTCTGGAAGAATTGGAAAAGATTCTTGCCGACATGGAAAGCAATGAACTCGACCTCGACACGCTTAGCGAAAAGGTAAAACGCGCGGCTTTCCTCACGAAATTGTGCAAGACAAAGTTGAGAAGCACGACAGAGGAAATTGACAAGATACTGGAGGACTGGCAGAAGGAATGATAATCCACCCGTTGAGCTTCGCCTACTGAGCCTGTCGAAGTATCGAAACGAAGGATTTATGACACGCATATTGCACTGCAAATAATATGTACACAAGATAAAAATAGTTAATTTGCAAAAAATAATGGGAACAAAAAACAAACTTATTAAAAGATTTCTATCTAACCCAAAGGATTTTACGTATGAGGAATTTGTGAGATTATTTGCTATTTTTGGTTACGAACAAAGTAATAAAGGAACGACATCTGGGTCAAGAATTGAATTTACAAATGGAGAAAATTCTTTTATGATGCACAAACCTCATCCGAAAAATATAATAAAATCCTACGTTATGAAAGAAGCTCTTTCTTATGTTAAGGACAACAAATTAATAGAAAAATATAATAATGAAAATAATGGAAAGGACGAATAACATGGGAACATTAAATTATAAAGGTTATATTGGCAGTGTAAATTATAGCGTCGAAGATGATTGTTTATATGGAAGAGTTATGGGATTACCAAAAAACATTACAATTATTTATGAAGGTGAATCAATAAAAGATTTAAGAACAGATTTTGAAAATGCTATTGATAATTACCTGAATAGTTGTGAAGAAAAGGGCATTGCACCACAAAAAACTTATAGTGGACATTTAAATGTTAGTATCCCTATTGACCTGCATATAAAAATTGCAATGCTCGCGATGCAAAACGGCGAATCAATAAATAGTTTTGTGCGTAATAGCCTAGAAGACAGTGTAAAAGTTCAGATGCAATAACTATGCGCAAATTATTCATCATATTAGCATTAACTTCAATATCCGCAGTAACCTTCGGACAGATACGAATAGCCCTCGGCAAGTACAGCGGAGGCGGCGACTGGTACGCAAATCCCACCTCTTTGCCCAACCTCATCAAGTTCTGCAACGAGAACCTTGGCACCAACATCGACCCCGAACCTGCAACCGTTGAGTTCGGCAGTGCCGACCTGTTCAACTATCCGTTTGTACACATTACTGGTCACGGCAATATCATCCTCAGCGATTTTGAAGTAGAAAATCTTCGCAATTACCTTATCGGAGGCGGATTTCTCCACATCGACGACAACTACGGCCTCGATGCCTACGTCCGCGACCAGATGAAAAAAGTTTTTCCCGAACTCGAATTCGTGGAACTTCCCTACACTCACGAGATTTACCACCAGAAATACGATTTCCCGAACGGTCTGCCCAAAGTCCACGAACACGACAACAAGCCACCACAGGGATTCGGCATAATTTATCAAGGTCGCCTGGTTGTTTTCTACAGCTACGAATGCGACCTTGGCGATGGCTGGGAATCGCAGTCGGTTCACCACGATTCTGAGGAAATACGCACCAAAGCACTGAAGATGGGCGCCAATATAATTAACTATGTATTCGAAAACTAAAAAACAATTATAATCATGAGGAAATTAATAGTCATTATCGCATTACTAACGGTAGCAATATGTAGCAATGCACAGTACAACAAGAACACTGTAAAGAACATAACCAACAGCTTCATTGCAACGCTTATGAGCGGTGATTTGCAAGGCACACTGGAATTTTTCGAACCGAACTATGTAGCCAGTCAGCACGACAGTTTCCTTGAAGGACGTACAGAGCAGTTTGTCGCAGAATTTCTAGCAGGAAGCTACAAGAAAGGCTTCTATTTCATTACCCCTGAACTCAGCAGAATAAAATCGATGAAGGTAAAGAAAACTTGCTGCGACCTCGAGAAGAACGAAATCTATGCCGATGTCGAGATTCTTATGGACTATGGCGTAAAATACACTGTCCGCCTCGAAATGCTTGTTACCGAATACGGCGACTTGCGCTTCATCGGTGCAGTAGGATAAGAGGATTTACGATTGTAGATTTAGGATTGACGATTACCTTGTAGCGACGCAATGCTTTGCGTTCGTGCAATGCAATGCAATAACGGAATCTCTCGAAGACGGATTTGTTTTTTATCCATTGCGTTAGCAATACCTTGATTGCCGCCTTGGCTGGTGAGCGTTAAGAAAATCGGAGGAACGAAGCGTAAAAAATCAGTCTGTTCGAAGGCGGAGTGAAACGGAGACAAGTTTCTGATTTTTAGCGAAGTGTAGCCGATTTTTAGCGAAGCAGACACAGCGGACATGGTTTTTTGTTTACTTTT
>CACWOG010000049.1 GCA_902762455.1 uncultured Bacteroidia bacterium
AGATGGACAGCCTGGGCCGCATCGTCCTGCCCATCGAGCTTCGCAGGACCCTGGACATCGGCCAGAAGGATTCCCTGGAAATCTATGTGGAAGGCAATCAGATCATCCTGAAGAAGTATGAGCCGACTTGTGTGTTTGTGTTGTGTGGAATGCTTGTGTATGTTGAACTTGCAGTTTCGAATGACCAGCCGCTACAGCTGTAGATTGTTGATGCTCGCCCTTCATCTATATTACTTGCAGGAATGTCGTTTCGTGCATCTTGTGTTTCAATGGTAAGGTCTTGCAGACGGAATCCGTGTACTGCATCTCCCTTTAGGGCAATTACGGAAGGAGTGGCTCCACTGCCAAGTACATTGGTGTTGGTACGTCGTATGGTTGTTGCGCCTGCCGTTGATTTCTTCTTGTTGAAGTTGTCGAAATAACCGCCTTCGATGGTTACATTGCTAACAAGTTCGAGAGGATAATCGATTTCGTAAACACCTTCTGCCATACGGATTATTGCGCCCGAACATTCCGACATTCTCAATGCTGATGATATGTCGGTTGGGTCGGAAGGTGTCATACCGCTACCGTCTCCGTTAACCTCAACATAGACAACGTTGCAGTCGTTCATCGAGTTGACATCAATGATTTCTACAGATACGCTTGCTGTTCCCGAACAGCCAAGCTGTGTGCTGACAGTTACTATGTATGTAGTTGTTGTATTTGGCGAAACACTTATTTCCGATGTGCTAGCTCCGGTGTCCCACGAATACTGGCAGTTGTCGCAGTTTGAAACTACGGTTGACAACATAACGTCGTCGCCTGCACATAGTCTTACGTAGCCAGGTTGTATTGCAACAGTCGGACTTGGATGGACGGTCACGTTCACACTGTTAACATCGGAACAACTATTCTGCTGGTTTACATTGGTTTCGGGATTGAACGATGATGTTGTGTTTGTAACCGTCACATAATATCTGGTCGTTGATGTCGGATTGCTGGTAGTGCTTGCATTATTTGCGCCGTTTGACCAAAAGTACGAATCTGCATTATCTGCCGAGACCGACAATTGGACTTCGTCGCCAGAGCAGATTTCTGCTGGGTTTGCATATACCGTCGTTATCTGGGGCTTTGGCGTAACGATGACATACGTGTAGAACGAATTTGTTCGGCTTGCCGTTGTTATTTGCAGTTCGTACCAGCCAGTCATTGCTGTGGTTGCGTTCTGCCTTGAAACTGAAGTGCCTGTTCCTATCTGAGTGCCAGTAGCGGTTTGGTTTGCTCCGTTGAAGAACCATCTGTAGCTGGTGGCGTTGTTAACGTTTGAACAGGAGAGTGTTATTGTCGCACCTTCGCAGATGGGCGAGTTTGAAGTAACGTTGGCGATTATGTTGCAGTCGGTTGTTGCCTGTCCGTTTAGCCAGCTTTGGTGCTGCGAGTTGAAAAGTATTGTTCCTGCCTGCTTTGAGTAGTTGGTTATAAGGAAAATATACCATTGTCCCGGTTGTGCATTAGGTATATAGCACCATTCGGTTGCTTCTACTGTATAACTGCAGTCGATGATGTTTCCTGTCGGATAACCACCCATGTCGCCTGAGTGGTTGCCGTTTGATGGACGGTGGCTGCCGTTGTCGGTGCTAGTGTTAAGACCTCCTGTACATCTTGAGCTTAGAAGTTCTTCTGCAGTAGAAGCGGTAAATGGACCCCAGCATACGAAGTCGATGTCGTAGCCATTGCTGTGTTCCATATAGATGAGCAGGTCGCCGGGATTGTCGATTCGCATGTAGAACCATGCTGGCGAAGGGGTAGTGTAGCAGCAAGCGATGTTGGTTCCGCCACTGCTGAAGTCGGTTGCCTGAATGTCGCTTGTGCCGGCAGGGAAGGTGTAGGAACCTTCGTCGGTGCAGAATGCGATTGCCTGATTGCAGAAATCGGCACTTTCGCCTCCGCTGCGCAGTTGCTTGAACTGGTGTTCCGTATAGAATTGAACATCAGCTCCCGAAGCCTTCAATGACGCATATTCTTCACGTTCGTCGGATGTCATTTCGTCTATTTGCTTTGACCTCAATAATTCCAGTCTTTCGTAGTCAATTTTTGACTGCGAAAACGAAGGAATAGCAAAGAAACTCACCGCGATGTACAATAAGAATCGTTTAACAACCCTTTTTCCACTATAAAAATTACGCATACGCTATTATTTTTAGTTAAAAATAATCTTACAAAACATTGTTAATCAGTGTATTAGTTTTGCGTTAACAAAAACTAAACTGCACCTATAACGACCGCAATTTAAACATTTTTTAAAATATGAACAAGATATTTTTAAATTTTTAACAAGTGGTCTGGTGCAATAACGTTTGGTTTGCGAAAAGGTTGCCTGTTTTTTGTAGTTAAAAGTTGCCCTTAGACTTCGCTCAGGAACCGAGAATTAAGAGTTGAAAGTCAGTGTGTGATGCTGTATATCAGTTCTGTCTAAGATGGTATATGTTTGAAAATCAGAATTTAATATGCTATGTTCGCATTTGAAAAAAAATATTGGCTCAAAAGATTGCATTGATGAAAAAAGTAGTATCTTTGCAGTCCGAAATTTTTGGAACATTAAAGGTAAAAAATAAATTAAAAGTTAAGTAAAAATATGGCACATCATCAGTCAGCAAAGAAGAGAATCAGACAGATTGAAGCAAGAAGGTTGCACAACAAGTTTTATGCACGTACATCGCGTAATGCTGTTCGCGCATTGAGAGCTATGTCGGTTAAGTCCGAGGCACAGGAAATGCTTCCGAAGGTTGCAAAAATGTTGGACAAATTGGCAAAGAAGAATGTCATCCACGCCAACAAGGCTGCTAACCTCAAGTCTTCTTTGACAAAGCACGTCAACCAATTATCATAATTGGGTTGAACAGAATTTAAGACGTTGCTGTTTCGCTTTAGGGCGAAGCAGTTTTTTTGTTTACACATGTATGAACGATAGGAAAAGCATAAAGGACTGGTCGGAGGATGAACGTCCACGCGAAAAACTTATAAGCCTCGGGCCAAAGTCGCTGACATCAGCCGAGTTGCTCGCGATACTCATAGGCTCGGGTAATACGCGGAAAAGTGCACTTGATGTTGCGCGAGAGATTCTTGACGACTGCGAAAATAAGGTTGACAATCTGTGTCGCTTGACATACAGCGACTTGTTGAAGTATGAGGCCATAGGTGAAGCTAAGGCAACGACTATAGCGGCGGCGGTGGAACTTGTTCGAAGACGCGAAAATGTTGTAGCGGAGCAAATCCTTGGAAGCGAAGATATTTTTAAGGCAGTGGTGTCGAAGGTCGTTGACGAGACCCGCGAATATGCATACGCCTTGTATCTCAATACCTCGAACAGATTGATTAGGCTTGTGAATATCGGCATCGGTGGTATTGATACTACGCTGGTAGATATAAGGTTTCTTATCGCAGAAGCATTGAAGTTGAATGCAACTGCTGTCGCGCTAGTTCACAATCATCCCTCTGGTAGCCTGATGCCAAGCCGTCAGGACGACGAACTGACAAACAATCTGAGCAAGGCTTGTTCGTTGATGAAAATTAGGTTTGTTGACCACGTGATAATAAGCAGCAACGGCAAGGACTACTATAGCTATCACGATAAGGGGAGAGTGTAGAGGACTACGTTAGTTTGAAAGTTTCTAAGTTTCAATGTTTCTACGTTGCTGACAAGATGCAAAAACGAAAGGTTTCTGGTTTAATAGTTTCAAATTCTCGACCTTTAGCTCAGCGTAAGCTAAATCTTTAAACGCCACAGGCATCAAACCTTTGAACTCTTAAACACTCAAACGGCGTCAGCCATTGAAACGTGAACGGCGTAGCCCTCAACGAAGTTAACCTTTAGCTCAGCGTAAGCTAAACATATAAACGCCGTAGGCATATAAACAGGCGAAGCCCTAAATATTGTATCCGAACTTGCTTAAATCCCTATCGTTGTTTCGCCAGTCCTTTTCTACCTTGACAAAAGTTTCAAGGAAAACCTTCTTGCCGAAGAATTTCTCTATGTCGATACGGGCTTCCGTTCCGACTTTCTTTATCGAGGCTCCCTTGTTGCCAATGATAATGCCTTTCTGCGACGGGCGTTCGACGATTATTACAGCCTTTATGCGTATGATGTCAGGACTTTCCTTGAATTCTTCAACTGCAACTTCGCACGAATACGGTATTTCCTTCTTGTAGTTTAGCAGAATCTTTTCGCGGATGATTTCCGAAACGATGAACCTTTCGGTCTTGTCGGTAAGCTGGTCTTTCGGGAACCAAGCGGGACCTTCGGGCAGCAGCGATACTATTTCGTTGAAGACTATGTCGAGGTTGGTGCCGTTGAGTGCCGAAATTTCAAAAATCTTTGCGTTTGGCAAACGGTTTTCCCAGAAGAGACGTAGGTTTTCAACATCTTCATTACTAACAAGGTCTATCTTGTTTATGAGGCAGAGCACTGGAATTTTCACTTTGCTAAGCCGTTCGATGTATTCCGCATTTTTCTCGGCAGACTCAACCACATCGGTCACATACAGAAATACATCTGCATCGTCGAACGAAACGGAAACGAAGTCCATCATCTTTTCCTGCAGCTTGTAGTTGGGTTTTATGATTCCGGGAGTGTCGCTATACACAATCTGGAAGTCGTCGCCGTTGACTATGCCGAGAATTCTATGGCGCGTAGTCTGTGATTTTGAAGTGATTATAGAAATTCTTTCGCCAACTAGGGCATTCATAAGCGTTGACTTTCCGACATTTGGGTTGCCAATAATGTTTACAAATCCAGAACGATGCATACTTTTGTTTTTGGGGACAAATATAATTCTATTTTGCGTACTTCTCGACAATTTCCAATAGTTGCCCGCGATTTATTGGCTTTGACAGGAAATCGTTGAACAGCATATATTCGTTGTGTTCCATATTGTTTATGGCTGACGATGCTATTATGTTGATGTCGTGCTTGACCTTTTTTATACGTCTTGTTGCTTCGATTCCGTTCATATCGGGCATTTTTAAGTCCATAATTATCATACAATAATCAGACTTGCTCGCCATATCAACTGCACGGCAACCGCTGTCGGCATACTCAACAGCGTATCCTTCGCGTTTCAAGATTGCATTTAGCAACTTGAAGTTAATGGGCTCATCATCGACAACTAAAATCGTGCCTTTGTTCATTAGGTTAGTGTTTGTACAATGCAAAAGTATAGTTTTTTCAGTATTGCGAAAAATAAAAGTTGAATTTTATGGCGTGTGCATTGTCGGAAATGTTGTATTTTTGTTAGGTCGTTATCATGACTATGGTTATGAATGAACTTTCGCGCAAGATAATCTTGAAACTGCCCTACGGCGATGATTTTCGTTTTGTTGACGAAATTAGCTTTGTCGATGAAAATCGGATTGTCGGGAACTATACTTTTAGAGCCGATGCACCGTATTATGCTTCGCATTATCCGCATAACCCCGTCACTCCAGGAGTTTTGCTTTTGGAATGTATGGGACAGATTGGACTTGTTGCGCACCTTGTGTACATTGAGAAAATATATGAGCGTGAGAATGTTGCGTTGATTCCATCGTTGTCAAATGTGCAGGCTTCGTTTCTTTTGCCTGTCGGACAAGGGGAAAAGGTTATTGTTGAGGCAACGAAAATTTATTACCGTGCTGGAGTGCTGAAATCTGATATCTTGTTGAGAAATTCAAGCGGCGAGGAATGTGTACATGCTGTTGCCCACCTAAAATTTGTTGAAAATGAAAAATAGGGTGGTAATTACGGGTATGGGCGTTGTTAGCCCCATCGGGTCAAACATTTCTGATTTTGCAAAGTCATTGTGTAACGGTGATTCAGGGATTTCGTATTCGCAGGAACTGGAAGAGAAAAATTTTGTCTGTCGGGTTGCTGGTATTCCCAAGCCGATTCTACACAATGATTTGATAGATAAATTTTTGCCAGAATATGGTGACAAGTCTATTAAGTATGCACTATCGGCTTGCATTGATGCTTGGCAGGATGCTGGATTTGTGATTCCCGACATGTTGTCGAATGCTACCGATGATAGGTTGGCTGTCGTTGTTGGAAGTACATGTGCCGGTTACGACTATTTTGCGCGTATGAAGGCACTGATAGATGAAGGTCGAGTGAAAAGATTGGGCAGCTGGTTTGTTTCCAACACTATGCATAGTGGACCGGCGGCATTCTTGTCGGGATTGCTAGGCGCTTCGTGCAAGGTTGAATCTGTGTCGTCGGCGTGTGCATCTGGTGCCGAGGCAATTGTTAGGGCTTGCGACTTGATTTCCAGTGGGATTGCTGATGTTGTCGTGACTGGTGGTTGTGACCCCGATTCACCGTATGTGTGGGCAGGATTCGATTCAATGCGTTTGCTATGCCGCAATGGGAACGACAATCCGCAGTGGGCAAGCCGTCCGATGAACGAAAATGCGAGTGGTTTTGTGCCATCTGCAGGTGCAGGAATCTTGGTCGTTGAGAGTATGGAGCATGCCAAGTCGCGTGGAGCAAAGATTTATGCCGAAATTGCTGGTGCTTGCGTGAATTCGGGTGGACAGCGAAATGGTGGCAGTATGACTTCTCCGAACTCGCAAAAAGCGGTCGAATGTATTCAGAATGCCTTGAAGATGGCAGAAATATGCTCGGAGGATATTTCGTATATAAACGGACATCTTACTGGTACTATGGCCGACCCGCTAGAAGTAGCTAACTGGTGTCGTGCGCTTAATTTGAGAAACGATTTTCCATACATAAATTCCACCAAGTCGCTTATCGGTCATGCCCTTGGAGCGGCTGGTTCGATAGAAACTATTGCTACAGTATTGCAAATGCATCAGAAATTTGTGCATGTCTCCCGAAATTGCCTGCCACTTCATGCTGAGATTGCTAAGATTTACGATTCTGCAAAAATTCCGCAGCAAACTATTGAAAATGTTGATATGGAATATGCAACAAAGGCAAGTTTCGGTTTTGGTGATGTGAATGCTTGTTTGGTTTTGAAAAAGTATAGGTAGAAAATGAAGAAAACAGCATTGATATTAGGTGGATTTGGTGGAGTAGGGTATGCTTGTGCAAGCATTCTTGCAAAAAATGGTTACGACACTGTTATTGTTCATCGAGGTAGAAGGGCAAAAGCGGAAGAAAACAAACACAAAGTACTTGAACTTGAAAAAAAAGGTGTCAATGTTATTGATATAAAGGGAAATGCAACAACGCCTGAATGTATGGCAAAGGTTTGCGACGAGTTGCGCGACATTCGTGTGAACTGCTTCGTTCACGCTATCGCCGATGGAAATATAGGAAATATTTTTTCGGGAGACAGAATCTTGAATGCGGATTCGTTCATGTACACTTTCAATTCAATGTGTGTGTCGTTTGCAAGTTGGACGCAGATTTTAATCGAAAAAGGTATTTTGGAGGAGGATTCATACATATTTGGTTTTTCAAGCGAGGGAGCACGCACAATTTTTCCGAATTATGCAGCCAATGGCGTAGCAAAGGCAGGACTTGAGGTGTTGTGCAAATATATGGCCGACGAACTTTCCGTGCATAACATTTCCGTGAATATTCTCAAGGCAGGAATAATGGATACCAATGCCGTCAGGGCGCTTGGCAATTATGAGGACTTTATTGGATTTGCAGAAAAAGGCGGTTGTAGGTTCGATACTCCAGAAAATGTTGCTGAGAAAATGATGGACATAATACGGAGCAAAGAATTTATTTCGGGACAAGTTGTTGATGTATGATTTTTACTCGAAAGTTTCAAAGTCAGCAAGGTCACGATTAAGAACGCGACCTGCGGAAACAAGAGCATGATGCCCTATCTTATGATGGGGTAGAATAGTACTTCCTGCACCAATGTACGAAAAATCACCGATTTCGCAAGGTCCAATGATGCTGCATAATGGTCCGATGTTTACAAAATTTCCGATTTTTACTTTGTGGCCAATTGTGGAATTTGCATGTATCAAGCACGATTTCCCTATTTCTAAACCATACGATATGTTTACTCCTGGTTGAATGACCGTGCCGTTTTGCGGAATATCCGATATTTTGTAGAAGAGGTTCTCATTCATTATGTTGGTAGGAACACCGCCTAGGGCAAGTAGTTTATTGAAAAGTTTTTCGCGCATTCTTGGATTTCCTACAGTAACACAAAACTCAGGATTTCTTGATAATTCTGCACGCAAATCTTCTTCGTTGCTGATAATCTTGTGATTTCCAAATAGTCCTGTGTTGATGTTTGGGTTGTCGTCATACAAAACGACATCGGTCTTTCCTGTAGAAAGATATATTCCGAAAGTTTCAATTCCTGCCGAACCTGCACCTGCAATAATCATGATTGTCTGGTTTTACTTGTTACTGAAATTATCATTAATAAATTTGTTTTGTTCCTCTGCTGACATTTCGAAGAAACTGGTTAATTGCTGAATATTCATACCGTCGATTATCCTGCGCTTTACATTGAATTTCTCGGGGATACGGAGAAAAATGGCATTGTCGTATCTGAAATTAGGGTTCTCCGACATAATCTCTGCAATTTTCCTTTCGAGTTCGATACGTGTATAAGGAATTTTTTCGTCCTTGTATCTTTTGCGCACTGCGCATTCCTTAAGATATTCCACTTTTCTTATTAGATTTGAAAAGACCTTGCCGTTATACCTTGATATTGAGTTGTTTGCCTTAGGAGCGCTTCCCTTGTAAAATGTTGCAAGTTCGTCAAGTTCCTGTTCCGAGAGTTCTCCAAGTGTGTAGCCTTCGGTGCTTACGTCGTTGAAGTAGATGAAAATATCATTGTCGTTGCAGAATTTTACCAACTCTGGAATATCGAAGCGGTTTTCCTTCATCGGGCAGACGGAAATGCTCATGTTTTCACCATTCTTGCGACTTATTTGATTGAAAAATTCAAGGTTTACCAATGTCTTTTCTATTTTTGCTCCATTCCTGATTGTCGCGTAACGCTCCGGATTCAGCGTGTCTATTGACAGTCCTATCTGGAAGTTGCCACGCTTGAGGATGTCCTTGAGTTTGTCATTAAGTATTGTTCCGTTGCTCTGTACGCGAATCTTGCATTTGGGGTTAAGTTCGATTATAAGTTCCCATATTTTGGGATAGATGTCGCTTAAAAATGGCTCGCCACCGAGAAATTTGGTTTCTACAAGATGAGGGACGAATGGTTTTAGCTGGTTTATGAAATCCTCGTTGTCGTATGGTGCAACTGTGCGTCTGCCTTCATCGTGTGCCGACGAAAATTTTGCGTTGCACATTTTGCATCGCAGGTTGCATGTGTTGTCAAGTTCGAAAACCATCTCGGAAGGCATTGCTCCTTGTGGCGGAAATATATCTGTGAAGCGTGCGCCAACCGACATATAGTCACCGCTGTAAATCATATCCTTGCAGAACTTGCACCCTAGAGAAAAGTCGGTTTTGTCCAGATGTTGCTGCAAAAGTTTGCGTTTTTCACCGTTTATTATCTCCTCGATTGTATTTTCAGGGAACCTTCCAAGTTCATAGTGGCGGTTGAAGCAGCAGGCAGTTACTATTCCGCCAAAACCGAAATACAGGCTTCGCATCGGGACATGGCATACGGTGGGGTCGTAGCCAAGTTGACGCTGAATATTGTATTCCATTAGGTTATTGCGGAATTTTTCATCATCAATGTCCTGTCCGACAAGGCTTTTGTTGCGCAGGTTGTTTTTCCAGCGCAGCAGATTGCGTGCGATTGTCCCGTATGTGTGCTTTTGCTTCAACATTTGCTGTACAAAGGTAGTTTTTTTGAGATTATGTAGTACAAAATATTTCGCAGTTCAATATTATTGGTAACTTTGCAAACAAGTATGGATATTTCTTATGGATGATATTGCACTTTCAATATTCGTTTTCTCTTGCAACCACGCACAATTTGTCGAAAAGTGCATTAGGTCGGTGCTGGAGCAGAAATGCACCTATAATTATAAAATATATGTCTTTGACGACTGCTCCACCGACGGGACTGCCGAGATTGTGAAAAAGCTGGCGGTAGAGAATCCTGGTAGTATTTCATTCTACGAAAATGAAAAGAATATGGGAGTGCTACATTCTGTGCGAAAAGCTATCGGTTTGCCGTGCAAGGCAAAGTATTTTGCATTTCTCGATGGTGACGACTACTGGTGCTACGATGGCAAATTGCAGGCGCAGATTGATTTCCTTGAAGCAAATCCTGAATATTCCGCTTGTTTCCACGATGCCGAGATTTATCAGATGAACAACTCTTGTGATGCCGAGTTTATAAAAAAGACAAAAATCGGTTGGAAAACCTATTCGCAGATGAACAAGTATTATCCCGACTTTGAACCGCAGATGCTGGTTACAAGGACAATAATTCCAACATCAACCTTGGTTTGCAGATGGAAAAATCTGGAAAGTTTTATGCATAATTATAGGTTCAAGGAATTTTCGTTCAGTTGGGCGTTGGAACTCGAACTTATAAAGAACTCCAAGTTCAGATATTTCAACGAGTGCTGGTCGGTTTACAACGACCATGTAGGCGGAATCTCAAAGCGAGGTAGCCTTTTTGATTTCAAACGCAACAATATCAATATATTGAAATCGCTTCTCGAAGATGATTTCTATAGGTTTTATGCTCCGGAAATTTACCAGACAATTTGCTCCGAGTTCCGAATGATGATAAAGAGCGACGAAGGGCTTCGCTTGTCAAAACGCGAATATCGGAAATTGCTGTCGGAATACAGAGGTTACCAGCGAAAGGAAATAAAAGCGGAGAAACGACAATTTTTGCACGATTATGAATATATGAACGAACAAAAAATATAATTGATAATCCTGTAGCGACGCACCATGGTACGTCGCTACAAATTATCAAATAAAATGAACAACAATGAACAAATTCGTATTTGCCGTCTGTGGTGCCAAAAACTACATTTCCCAGCTCGCTTTTTCAATAGAAAGGTTGAAAAGGTTTTCGCGGAACGAAATAATTGTGGTTACCGACAGTCGCAGGAACGAGATTCCTATTTCTCACGAAAATATCATTGACATCGCAACGCCAAGCGAATACAACGACCACGAGGCAAGCATATTCCTGAAAACATCACTACATAAGCTCCTTCCCAAGGGACATACATATTGCTACTTGGACAGCGATGTGGTGTGCCTGTCCGAAAAGGTTGACGAGATTTTTTTACACTATTCTGCACCAATAACTTTTGCTAACGATAATGCTCCTTTTGAATATTTCAGTCCGCACGCAATGAATTGCCAATGCCTTGAAAACCATGCATATCATGGAGAAATTATTGCAAAATTCAAGGCAGAAGTCTCAAAACGCATCGGAAATTTCAACCTTGATGACGAAAGCATAATGCACGACAGGAAAGAACTTTCCAATTTGTTTGTCCAAACCAAGCATAGTGTTTTCGGTGCAACCCGCTACTTTTTGTTGCGATACCTGCCATTTGTACGGTCGTTTGCGTTGGGAAAGTTTACTTTTCGCAAGTCGGAAATGTGCTGGAAAAATAGAAATGGAGAAGTTGTAGAATTAGATTTCCGCTATTACAAAAAACTGATTCTTCCAAAACTTGGCGAAAACCCTGCCGATTGGATTGACTTTGAGCTAGATACACCTCATTGCAACCACCTATCCTCCTACATTTCCCAAACCTACGGCATAAACATTCCAGGCGACTGGCAGCATTGGAATGGCGGAGTGTTTTTGTTTGATGACTCGTCGGCAGAATTTCTGGACTATTGGCACGAAAAGACCATTGCCGAATTTGCAAATCCATACACAAAAACTCGCGACCAAGGAACTTTGGCATTGACAGTCTGGAAGTTTGGATTGCAAAACCACCCGACTTTACCCGTTGAGTATAACTGGATTGCAGAATTTGCAGACAAGAATATCGACTACGACTCAACCAGAGGCTATACCCGCGATGGCTTCAAGACCATTTCACATCCAGTGCTAATGCACATCTATCATCATTGGGGCGATGAGGAATGGAGTATTTGGAGAAGCGTGAAGTAAGAAACTTATTATAAGTTTAACGGTTTCAATTTGTTTGAGATTGTTTGAATCCGATTTGTCTTCTTGGTTCCGATTTTGTTTCTCGAAATTTATCAAGAGCATCGTTAAGGGCCTCAATCTGGATTGCAATCTCATTATTTGTTTGCTCTTGCTGAGCATTAATATCGTTTTGATCGTGAAGAATTTCTTCTACATAAGCATTCAACTGGTCAATCTTGTGGGAGAGTTGCTCATAACGCAAATCGGTAGACAACATTGCAGCAACAGCATGTCTAATGGATATAAATGCTCTCATAATATTTATGTTAACTTGAATAGCTGTTTCAGAATGTAATACCGAACTGAGCATTGCTATGCCATATTCAGTAAATGCAAAAGGTCTGTATCTATTGCCTCCTCTTTTTGAGGTCGCATTTTGCGACTTCAAAGATTCTGTACTTATGTTTGAGGTCGCAATTTGCGACCTCAAACGCAACCATTCCTCATCAGTCAGTACAAACATAAAATCATCGGGAAAACGATTTATGTTACGCTTGACCGCCTCATTCAACCTTTTGGTTTCTACGCCATAAAGTTCTGCTAGATCTTTGTCAAGCATTACGTTTCTTTTATAATTATTTCATCTGTCATATTTAATGTAGTTCTAGTGTCCTTTTAATTTTACTTACCATTTAAGAAAACTAAAGGCTCGCAGATTAAAAGCATTTTCTATTACAGACATTCTGCCGTTAATTCTTGTATTTCAGCCATTTCCACAATTCCTTGTAGTTGGTTTTCTTGCCGTACATAAGTATGCCGACGCGGTAAATCTTTGCCGCCAACCAGGTTATTGCGATGAAAGTTACAACCAACAGAGCCATCGAGATGATAATGTCGGTGAACGGTACGCCAAACGGAATCCTTACCATCATCACTATCGGCGAGGTAAACGGGATTATCGAGAACCAGTAGGCGAGGCTGCCGTCGGGATTGTTGATTGCTGAAAGCATTACGAAAATACCCAGGATAAGAGGAACCGTTATTGGCAACGTAAACTGCTGCGTGTCGGTTTCGTTATCGACAGCCGAACCTGCTATGGCGAACATTCCTGCATATAGCAAGTAGCCGCCAACGAAGTAGAACAGGAACATCAGCAATAGACCAACATAGTTTACCGAATCCATTGCCTGCGTTATTTCGCTGAACTTTGCCATGTCGTCGGTGTTGACATCGGTGGCGTCGGTAAGCGACGAACCCATAATTTGTGTCTGCGGGTTGAGTTCTGCCGGTGATAAATCTTTCTGCATCACAGCGTATGTTACGCTAACGATTCCAAGCGTAAGCATTACCCACAGCACAAACTGCGTAATTCCTACCAGTGCCACACCGATAATCTTGCCGAGCATAAGCTGGAAAGGCTTTACCGAAGAAACAATAACTTCCACAATGCGGTTCGACTTTTCCTCGATTACGCCGTTCATAACCATTGAGCCGTACATGAAAATGAACATATAAATCAGGAATCCGCAGAGGTAGCCTATTATCATTGCCACGGTTGTCGAAGATTCCTTTTCTGTACCGTCGTCGTTCATCGTGGTGGTTATCACATTGATAGAAGTGTTCGCAACCATAAGTATGTTGTCGATTTCCTTCTGTGAAATTTCAAGTTCCTCGGCTTTCTTGCTGAGTTTCAGTTCTTCAGCTTTCTTTTCTATGCCATTGGAAATGTGCATCTTAAGTCCCATGTTGGGTTGCTGGTAAGAGAAAAGTTGTACCGAGCCGTTGTTCGACGACATTGCATTTATTGGAATGTAGAGCAGTGCGAAATGCTCGGAATCCTTTAGGTCGGCCTTTGCTTCGGAGACATCGTAGTAATTGCCACGGAAATATTTATCGGAAACGAAATCGAAGTTTATGCTCTTGGTGTTCTTGAGCGAATATTGGTCGAACATTCCAGTTTCGTCGATTACGGCGATGTTCTTGAAGTCATCGTCTTCGAGGCGCATAAGAATTGCCGGTGCCACCATCAGGGCTGCGAACAGAATCGGGCCGAGGAGCGTCATCACGATGAATGATTTCTTGCGAACGCGGGTTTTGTATTCCCTTCCTATAATAAGTCCTATCTTGCTCATATCCTTAGTTTTGTGCTTGCGCTTGTTCTGCATTTGTGTTATTTACCACTCTGATGAAAATGTCGTTCATGCTCGGCAGTGCCTTCTGGAACGATTCGATGTTGCCGAAGTTGGTCAGACGCGAGATGATGTCGTTGTTTGTCATCTCCTTGTTCAGCAACTCGATGCTCATCTTGCTTCCGCCTTCAAATTCCTTGACATCCAGAATTTTGTAGTCGGAGGTAAGCGTTGCAATCATCTTGTTGAAGTAGCCGGAATACTGCACCTCGTAGATGTCGGGTGCATAGTCGCGGCGGATAGCGTTAACTTCTCCGTCGAGAATCTTCTTCGACTTGTTTATCAATGCAATGTAGTCGCAAATTTCCTCTACCGACGACATGTTGTGAGTAGAGAAAATTATTGTCGAACCATTTTTCTTCAGTTCCAATATTTCCTGTTTCAGCAGGTTGGCGTTTATCGGGTCGAATCCGCTGAAAGGCTCGTCGAAGATGAGCAGTTTCGGCTTGTGAAGAATGGTGGTGATAAACTGGACTTTTTGCTGCATACCTTTCGAAAGTTCTTCCACTTTCTTGTTCCACCAGTTTTCTATTTCAAACTTCTCGAACCACTTTTTGAGTTCGCGGAAAGCGTCGGCTTTTTTCATTCCCTTGAGCTGGCAAAGGTAGAGAGCCTGTTCGCCCACAGCCATTTTTTTGTAAAGTCCGCGCTCCTCGGGCAGATAACCAATCTGTGCAATGTGCTTTGCGGAAAGTTTTTCTCCGTTGATATATACTGTTCCCTCGTCGGGGGCGGTAATCTGGTTTATAATTCGTATGAGAGTTGTCTTGCCAGCGCCGTTTGGACCTAGCAGACCGAAAATGCAGCCTTCGGGAACCGATATCGACACTTTGTTGAGTGCGAGGTGGCTAGAATACTTCTTGACTACATTTTCTGCAACAAGTGTTTGATTCATAATTTGTTACTACGATTATTTAAGTGAATATGTATAAATTATACCTTCGATATTTCTAATTTTGTCGCGTACCGGTGCATTGGGCTCATACACAAAGCCTTCGACACATACAACGCGCTGGCGAGCCTCGTCGATTTTGCTGTAGCTTACAAACGGACCGCCCATAAAGTCGCCGTGCATTTTCCACATTCCGTGTACAACAGCGGTCTTTGTGCCGTTGTGCATTATGGTTTCGATGCTCGGGTAGTCGAATTTTGTTTCGGTGGTCATGTACGAGCCTTCGCGTCCGCCAGGTACATTCTTCTGCAGTACTATGTTGCGCATTGCAATTATCTGTTCCACAGAAAGATTGGTGGTGTCGGTCAGCGGATATTCGTACACAAAGATTCCGTTTGTGGTCTTTTGTGTTTCGTACGAAATCCACGAAAAATCATCGAGGAACTCGTCGATGCGGTAAACCGACGGCAGCGAAATGCTGATGTTGAAAGTGTCGGCAATTTGCTTTTCGCCCAT
>CACWOG010000050.1 GCA_902762455.1 uncultured Bacteroidia bacterium
TATAGAAAGTTACTATTGGTATTTGTCTATCATTATTCGGTGATAGATATGGTGGTTGCTTTTCTTTTAAAAATGAATCAAACCGATATCGCGGTCCCCAGTCTATTTTATTTTCTGGATCAGAAAAAATATTAAGATAAAATGGGTCATCATTCGATATTGCATTATCAATAATGTAAAATTTAATTCTTAAATTATTGTAAAACTCTCGATTATCATTTTTTTGATTGGAATCGTTGGTTATTAATGACTGCACGAACTCTTCATAGTAATTATTTGCTGCATTAATATTGTTTGTACAAACATACACATCAATATTAAAATTAATACGTATGAGAATTTTAAAATTATTTTCCTGCTTTAATGTAAGGAAATCTTCAATTTTGTGAGCAACATCTGAAATAAGTATCATAACTATATTATTCTTGTAGTAAAATTATAAATTCTTGTTATTAAAATATAAATTGTTGAACAAGTATCAAATAGCCTTTTTATAACATCTATATTTAAATTTGGAAGTCCTTGAGAACCGAGATGCATATACCGAACAGCTGGGTTCCAGTGATCTATTAATTGTTCTATATCAGGATCAATATTCCTATTATTTCCAATGTATGGAACTCCGTTAAAGGTCGGATTATTTCTCAAAAGATTTTTTGATATTTCCTGGAAATTATGCCCTTGTACACTTAATGCCCCAGATGGTCTATTTTGAAAACATAACGGTGTTATATCTATTTCTCCCCCATTTCTTCTTATAATTACTTTCCTATTATAAAAAAAATCTAAATTAGTCCTTATGGTAAACACCACATTATATTTTGTTTTGATGTCTTCATGCGAAATCCAACCATTTGATCTGTATGCAGAATAAACAACAACCCCTTCTAATATATACCCACACAAATAATAAATGTCTAACATCAATGGTAGATTGCTATTCAGGTCATTCTCATTGCTTTCATATTTCCCCAATATGCCTTTAACGGCATCTAAATGCTTATTAGCACATTCCATATATTCATCGTATGTCATTTAGTTGCTGTTTACTGGGTTCAAATAATAATAAGTTCTAATAGTTCTTTAATTTGTTTGGCACATAAATTATATAGCAAATCAGAAGTGCCTTTAGTATCTTTTAAATGATAATTGCGGAATAAAATTATTTCCATTCCATATTCGATAGCCATTTTTTGCATTTCATTGTAAGCATTCGAATTAACGCCTCTAGAAGCACATATTACAACAGACACATCCTTTTGGTGCTCTTTCAAATATTCCATTGTCGGATTAAAAGAGGTATCGTAATCGCCTTCTGTTTGTATAATTATCTGTTTTTTCGAGTGTATGTGTTCGAAGACAAACCATTTATCTTTTACAGTGTCATGAGCCCCTCTTTCTTCTATGAAAGAATAGTTGCTGTCATGTGTTAGTTGATCAATTAGTTTTTTCAAAGTTGGAGTCTTCCCCCATTTTTCAGGAGCACAATCACATATAATATATTTCTTTTGTGCATCTTCCATATAAGATATTTTCTCAAAAGCGTCACAAAGATAAACAAATTTTTCGGAATGCAATAATTTTTTTGATGGCGAAAGTTTTGCAAAAGAACAGCCCATCTGTCAAACAGACTAACAGAAGACCAGTCTTGCAGTCTGTCTGTCGGACTGTAAGACTGTTAGCCTATAAGCCTGCAAGCCTGTTCGACCGTTAGCCATCAGAATTTTCTCCTGTACCCAAAATAATATAAGGCTTTCAGCCCTATGAAAAAGTTTTACTAAAAATTATTGAAAATAAACGAGTTACAATGCTTGAATGTCAAAAAGAATTTGTACTTTTGTGCCGATGTCCTACGAAATATATGCAATGTCGCGTATATGGGATGAGGACAGATTTTATTATGTTAAAAAACAAGCATTCTTCATTGGTTCAATGGACGATTGCTTTTAGTAAAAAACAAAATCGGAATTATTGTTATGGCAAATGCCAGCAATATAATCCGATTGCCAATATCGAATCCGATGCGCGAAAGGCTATGCAAAAGCTTGACATTGCAAAGGAATGTTATGGCAAAAGAGGAATGCAGAATTTAGTTCGTAACTGCATGACAGGAATTGGAGGTTTTTTAAATAACATTATTGGAATTTGCAAAACCTGCGAAAGTGTAAACTAAAAAAATGTCCGTCAATTCTTAAATGAGTGGCGGGCAACAACGATATTAAAAATTATTTCTAATGGAAACAATGAATAGAGGAGAAATTTTACAGGAAGCGATTTACGCTCTTAAAGGTAAATCCTATTTTGAACCGGCTTTAATTAATATAGTTTCACCAAATAAACCTGACATTTTTCTAGACAAGCTCAGTCACGAGATAAGCGGCAGGAAAACAGGCGGATTCACGAAATTGCAGTTCGAAAAAATCGTGTCGGTTATGAATAAATATGGCCGTTTGCTTCTTGAATGTGCCAAAGAAATAGAATGTGCTCACATTAAAGGTGCAGTATTAAGTCCAGAGGAACAAGCTGAAATTTACGAGCTGGAACGGCAAAGTAAACCTTTGAGGTTGAAACTGCAAAAATTAACAGTCGAATCACTGAAGAAGAATCCAAATTGCAATGTCGCGACGAAAAAGGATTGGAAGCAACTGCATGAACAGTTGGATCCGATAGAATATAAAATTTCAATCAAAGATAAACTTGTGGCTCTGCGCGATGTTTATGCAAGAACTGGAAATTCAGTGGACTGGGACTATATAATTAGAGAGATTTTGCACAAAAGGTCCGACTGGTTCAACCGCAGAAAATATGGTGAAAAGAACTTCACATCGGAGGAATACAACAAAATAGTCGAGGGATTGAGAAGCATTGGATTCACATTTAATAGATTTGCCGAAGATCTGAAACCTTTCTTGTAAAAGCAAACTAATGCTTTGTAAATCTGTTTATTGCAAAAAGTTAAACTTATATTCTTATGGAAAAAAGAAACAGAGGTGTTATTCTGAAAGAATTTATTGATGCGCTGAAAAGCAAGCGTTATGCAGGGGTATATTTTTTGGAAACTCTGCACTTTTATGACAAAATTGAATGTGAAATTGCTGGAAAGAATAAAGGTATTTTCACCGATTTGCAGTTCCGCAAGATAGTTGCCAAAATTTCGCAGACGGCAGACATAATTCATGATGCGGTAGAAACTATGGAACACGCATACGATGATGGTCAGGCACTAAGTCCAAGCGAGCAGGCAGAAGTTGATTCGTTAAACTCGAAGGCAAAACAATTAGCGAAAGAATGTGGGCGAATAGAAAATCGTGCACCGCGAAAGGCAATGCAATTATTTGAACAAAAAATCCATTTGCAAAGGCAGGCAAATAAAAGGTGGAAAAAAGGAGCTGTCGATTACGCAATGGGGCTAACCGAAGGATATATCATATTTTGGCACGACTTCAGCCTAAAGGTTTTACATCATAGGTTCGGTTGGATCATTACGCGCATATACGGAGATAGCTATTTTACGCCAAAAGAGTACAGCAATATTATCAATGCACTGAAAAGTGTAGAGGAAATATACAGCAAAGCCGCGGAGGAATTGAATAAGTTTATGTAATCAATATAATCTGATTGTGATAACACTTTGTTTCACAATATGTTATTAATAATAGCAACTGGCGTTACCGCAACGGCGATTACGATAAATTGTAATTTTTCTTTCTTTACAGTCCACCAGTATGCCACGCTCCATTACCGATTACCGAAACTATTTCCAGAATCTTCCAACCTTGCAACGAAGCTATGGCATACCGCTTTTGTGGACTGCCGTTGCCGTGCGGCAACTGAGAAAAACAAATTTTTGAGGCTAACAGCGTGTATGTTATTGCCCAACTTAATGCCTATAAGGTTTTTTAACGACTTTGACGGCAAGGGGCAAATAACATTACAGCTATTCTTCATGCACCTGTTAGCCCCAGCCGTAGGCTTTACGCCGTTACCTTTTCCGTCTTTTTGCTACTGCTTTCTTGCAATTCCTTGCCTCGCTTGTAATCTTCGTGGGCTTTCTTGGCAAGCGTTCCGCCTGCAACCACCGCTGCTATTGCTGCCAGTGCCTTTAAACCGGCTTTAATGAAATCAGAACTCATAATCAAATGTTTTAAATTGTTACTGCTTTATTTTCTCTCCCTTGCTGTTGTAAACCGTAGTATATCCATTCTTCCTCACAACGAATGTGTCGCCCGAAACCGAAATAATGTCGCCTACTGTTGTGGAAATCGATTTATACTTGCGACCCTGCATATCATACAGGTCGTAGAACCCGTTCTTTACCACGATGAAGAACTTGCTGCCATGTCCTACCAAAGTTCCAACATAGTCACCTACGGCTTTAACCTCCACATTTTTTTCGTTGTAGATGCGATAGAAATGACCTCTGTTCTCGATGTGAGAAATAGTTTGCGAGAATGCTGTGGCACATATTGCCACGAACATCAGTAATACTAATAACTTTTTCATTTTCAATTAAGTTTAAATGTTTATACTCTTGTTATTCAATAATTTATCTTTACGGTAATTTCGTGATAAAAGTCACGGCAATAGATGAAATCGGTTATGGCAAAATTGCTTTTCAGGAATATTTGACTAAACGGGAGGGTCAAGTGCAAATTCTTGGTAAGTTCTTCATCGAGACCTGCGTTCCAATTCTTCGTCCAAATATCCGAGTCATGTTTACAACGACTACGCTTGCCTATGAAATCGTCGAAACTATCGTATGGACTTACCACCCAACCAGCCACGCAACTATCCCAACCAGCATATTGAGAATCCCACAATGCCCACCAAAGTTCATCGCGGTCGCTATCTTGCAGCGGATGCAGTTTAGGGTAGTCTTTACCTAAAAGGCACTTACCGTCGACTTCTATGTCTTCGCCAAGGGCTTTGTTGGCTTCGTAAACAATGTGATATTTTTCGTAAGTTATCCGCAATGCCTCAATCAGTGCGTCGTTGTAGGCAATTATGTCGGGCAGAATCTCCTCCTGATGCTGAAGCACATTATGGTTGATTATGTCCTTTCGCATTTGCATAAACGAAGTAATTGTTTCACTTTCAACATTTAAGGGACAATTTCTATAATGTATTATCTGTTCCTCAATTTGCTGCAACGAATAGTCATGCAATATTTCTCTTATGTTCATAACCAATTGTTTTATAATTATTTACTAACTTTATTATGCTCTAACGCCGTCATTCTTTTTTCTCTTCATCACCATCGCAAAAAAAGTCAACGATACCATCAATCATATCGGAAATTATGTTTCCTGTTACCTTGCCAACACTAACCGCTGGTCCAACGCCTTTCTCAAATGGCTTCAGTTCTTCGGGAAACTTTCCTTTCGTCAGGTCGTGATTCTCTCTTTTTTCTAAATCCTTTTCCATAGTAGTCTGTTTTTAATCGTCATAGTCAATTCCATCTTCGTCATATTCTGCTCTAGCGTCCTCGTCTGGAAACATCCAGTCGAGAATTTCATCAGTTGATGGGTCATCGTCGTATGGACCATACTCAAAATCTTTAATCATAACATTAGTTTTTAAATGGTTATTAATAAGTTTATTTTCAAGCAATTACTTTTCTTTGATTACCAATGGGGATTGTTTCTTTTCCTTAGTGTCGCTCTCCGTGTCGCTTAGTTTTAGAATCCACTCGTCTTCGCTTGTAATATTTCTGAAATTCTTGTAGGTAGCTGGGTATCCGCCCACTGTTACGACTAGGAATCCGTCCTTGTCGCTAGCTATGTCAACTATAGGCTGGACAAGCACATCGCAATTATGCTGTTTAATGGCGTTGCCAATAACAACCTCCTTTTCGCCTTGGGCTACAATGTCAATCTGCGAATTATTGTAGTCCTTTACGCGAATATTCAGGCGTTCTGTATAGGTAATTCTTGTTTCCGACACATTCAATTCGGCAATCTGCGGAATACTATAGATTACAGGTGCGGGTATTGATGCTGTCTTGTATTCCGAGTAGGAATAATCCGAACACTGTGTTGTCGCCGTACAGCTTGACAATGAAGCAAGTGCAAAAGCACATAAAATCAAATTTCTAGTTTTCATGAAGTTTATCTTTTTAAAGTTATTATTTCCTAAATCCTGTAAAATGCTTGAATACCAACTTTCCGCAGTGGGGACACATTAGAATGAAATGGGTTGTCGGTGCCGGATCTACTAATATATCCAAACCTATTGAAGTGCCTAAAACCTCGCCGCAATGCTGGCAAACAACGCTTTTCGTTTTAAATAAATCCATTTTATCTTGCTATTTTAAATCCAATTCTTTCATTATCAACCACTAAAGGAAACTCCTCAATAAGTGCTGGCATCGACAGTTTTACATAATCTTCGGCAGCATTGTGCATTTCCATGAAGCGTTTTGTTTCCGCCATAAAGTCGCCGATGTTGCGGATTCGCGCCTCGTAAGCCATGCTTATCGAGTTGGGCTCGTCGAAGTCGATGAAAAACGACATTCCATATTCCAAGTTGAGGCTGTTGGCAATGACGCACATACCTTCGCGGTTTACATCTTCGAGTCCGTCAAATTCCTCTACCATATAAAACCGCAACCTCAGCAAGTTGATGTCTTCCATCGGGTCGATACTATAAATCACGGGGTTGCTACCAATCCACATATAATTTAGTCCCTCCACCTTTTCGGTGCGGTAACCTTCGTCTGCCAATGCCTTGTGCGACTGTCGGTAAATTTTGTCGGCGGGAACGATCCTTCCCTTCAGTGCCATTGCAATTAGGCTTGCAAGCGCACCTATTATTAATATTGCAAATACTATCCGTATCATTGTCCTTTGTTTTTCTCGAAGCAAAGATAGGTGGCCAAATTGCCAAAGTTCGGCAGTATAGGATTTTTTTTGGAAACTATAATAGGTGTTGACACAATGTTCTTTTTGTTCTTGTCCTTTTGGTCATTCCGCAAGACAGAACGAACAGCATAAGGTACGTTGCTTGTGAGTTCGTTTATGCGGAACTCCTTCACGAAACGGAGTGAGTAATCTCCAATTGAAAACGTTTCTATAGGAGATTGTTCGCTCTGCTTCACGAGGCTGTGCGTTCCGCACAGTTGAACAATATGACGCTCCACGTTCCGTATCGCGTTATTGTTCTAACTTGCGGAATGACAGTTTAGTAGTACAAAATCTAGGCAGATGTATATAGTTTTTTTGTATTTTCGCAGTACATTAGCGAAAATGGCGATTGTACATTATCCATTGTTAATTGTCAATTAAAAAATCTTTTTACACTGCTTGTTTTTGGCAATGCGGTATTTTACCTTTGCGCTGAATTTAAAGAAGAAACGATATGGCAAGAGACTTTTTCAATAGGTATGTGTGGTGCAAGGGAAAAAGCAACATTTAGCATTGTTACATACTATTGTAATGTTTGCATGGGGCTTTGTATAAATATCAACAATTTGTATGCGTAAGACAAATGTTAATGCTAAATTTGTTGTTGTTAAAGCATGAAAAAGTTATGACTCTCTCTAACAATAACCGCTTTAATCAAAGCATCTTAGCCTATACCAAAATGTTTGGCATGGTTAAAGGCAAGAAGTGTTTGTATGGAAATATGCCAAACCTAACTGCACGCAAAAACAAATTTTTTGCGTTAAAAGAAATCCGAAGATTAGCAACTTCAATTAACAACAAAGTTTCGGCGTTGGTAGTTGATGATTCCCAAGAGTGGATTAAAAATGATATTTACGGACTAATCAAGGAGATTTATAGTTTGTGTTAAATCACAAGGAGGTTGCCTTTTGGGGCATCCTCTGCAATAATATTAAAAACAACAAATAGTAATTAGCAATGGAAATTTTCAACTCGAAAGCGGAAGTTTTGTCCGCATTGTACGAAAGCAAGGAAGGGGAAATTATTCTTATCGACCAAATCTTGCGTAAGCTATTGCAAAAGAATGCACAGAAAGCTATTGACGAAAACAACAAGGGCGTACTGAAGGCGTTGCTTCTTAAAGAAACAAAGCAGTTGATTGACCGAGAAGTTAACGGAGAAAAAGAAGATATAATGTATGCTTCAATATACGATGAACTTATTGAATATCTTCAAGATTTGTCACATAGGATTGACAGGTATGCCGATTTTATAGATGCCGCACCAGCAGATAACACTCCTGTAAGCAAAGAGGAAAATGATTTAATCAAACGTAGGGAGAAAGAATTCCATAAGATTGACATTTACGGAGATGACAAAAACAAATTCGATGTTATGCAACCTATTGACAAGGAACTTTGCAAGTACAGGAAAAGCAGGGCAATAAATATTATGTTGTCAGATTATTCAATGAGGTTTCAATATGATAAGGACAAATTTGCGGATGTCTATTATGATGCAGACAGAGAAGGACTTAATAATGAACCTGATTACAGCAAATTTACCGATGGTTTACGAAAACTTTCAGCAAGGATAAAATTTTACGCAGAGGCCATGCAACAGACAAACCGTTAGCACCACAAAATATTCTCTCCGTTGCTTGTTTTTGGCAATGCAGTATTTTACCTTTGCGCTGAATTTAAAGAAGAAACATAATGGCAAGAAATTTTTTCAATAGGTATGTGTGGTTGATAGATACTATACAGCGTTACAAATATATTCAGTTTGAGGATTTGCAGCGTGAGTGGGACAAAAGCGCATTGAATGAAGATGGAATTAAACTGGCACAGCGTACGTTCTTCAACCACAAGGATGCGATTGCCGATATGTTTGGCATCGACATTAAGTACGACAAGGCTCGCGGCTACTACATTGCCGAAGAAGAACTCAACTTCGAAGGTTTCCGCAACTGGCTGCTCAGTTCGCTGTCTATCAACAACTTGTTGCTCGAATGTTCGGATATGCGCGACAGGATTCTGTTCGATGAAGTGCCTGGCGGACAGCAATATGTAAAGACTGTTGTCGATGCAATGCGAGCAAGCACCGAACTCGAAGTTACCTACCAGAGATTCCTCGATGATGAGCCGAGGACATTCAACTTGCAGCCATATTGCATAAAATGTTTCAAGCAGAGGTGGTATGTGTTTGGCAAGAATACCTACGACAAAAAACTGAAATGCTATGCCTTCGACCGCGTGATGTCGATGCACAGTACCGACAAGAAATTCAAGGTGCCCAAAAGTTTCGATGCAAAGGAATACTTTGAACCGCTGTATGGCATTGTCGGTGGCGGAGAGAAACCGGAACTAGTAAAAATCAAGGTTATCGACGAGCAACGCGGACACGTTCGTACACTTCCGTTGCATTCCTCGCAGAAAGAAACCGAAACCAAAGAAGATTACTCTATTTTTTCGTACTACATGGTTCCGTCCTTCGATTTTTTAATGGAATTACTGTCAATGGAAGATATGGTGGAAGTGCTTGCACCAGAAAGTTTCCGCAAGGAGATAAAGAAGCAGATAAATTTGATGTACAAACTGTATAAGTAAGGAAGTTTGTGCTGTTACCTATTTGTAATCAGTGATTTAGGTGTAAGGTTACAAAAATTATACATCAATGTATAATTTGGATTTTTGCTTTGAAATATTTATTCGTTGTTCGCTTCCTTCAGTCTCTCGGCATTTTCAGCCATAATCAGCTGGTCGATGAGCTCCTGAATGTCACCGAGCATAAAGTTCTGCAAGTTGTACATCGTGTAGTTGATGCGGTGGTCGGTAACACGTCCCTGCGGGAAATTGTAGGTACGAATTTTTGCCGAACGGTCGCCTGTAGAAACCATAGTCTTACGCTTCTTAGAGATTTCGTCGAGATACTTCTGGTATTCGAGGTTGTACAATCTGGTACGCAATTCCTTCATTGCCGATTCGATGTTTTTCAGCTTCGACTTTTCATCCTGGCAGGTAACCACGATTCCTGTCGGGATGTGGGTAAGACGGATTGCCGAGTAGGTTGTGTTAACCGACTGTCCGCCAGGTCCCGACGAGCAGAACTCGTCGCGCTTGATGTCGGCTGGGTTGATTTTGATGTCAACTTCGTCGGCTTCGGGCAATACGGCAACTGATGCTGCCGATGTGTGAACACGGCCTTGTGTTTCGGTCTGAGGAACTCGCTGTACGCGGTGAACACCCGATTCGTACTTCAGGATTCCATATACGCCGTGACCGGTAACTGTGAAAACAACTTCCTTGTAACCGCCGACTGTACCTTCGGTTGCACGGGTGATTTCGGTTTTCCAACCCTTGGTTTCGCAGTACTTCATATACATACGCATAAGTTCGCCTGCGAAAAGGCTTGCCTCGTCGCCACCTGCGCCGCCACGGATTTCCACGATGGCGTTCTTCTCGTCCTCGGGGTCCTTCGGGATAAGCAACAGCTTTATCTTTTCCTCCATCGGGTCAATCTTGGCAGTAAGCTCGTCGATTTCCATCTTTGCCATCTCGCGCATTTCCTCGTCCTTCTCGGTCGAAAGTATCGACTTGGCATTGTCGATGTTGGAAATTATATTGGTGTATTCATCGTAGGCCTCGATGATGGGTTCAAGGTCCTTGTATTCCTTGTTCAACTTTACGTATTTGTCCATGTCGGACATTATCGACTGGTCGGTAAGCATTTTGCCTACTTCGATGAATCTTGCTTTTACGCCTTGTAGTTTTTCTAATATCAGGTTGTTTGCCATAAGTGAATGTTTCTATGTTTGAAAGTTTCTAGGTTTCTAAGTTGGGCTTACAGGCTTAAAGACTTTTAGCCTTTTCTTCTTTCAGCCCTAATTATACATTGTCAATTATCAATTATCCATTAATAAGTAAATTCTCCCTTGTCCGACTTGATTGTCAGCTTTTTGCCTTCGTATTTTTCGCAGTGACCGATAATCTTTGCATCTACGCCGAAGCTCTTGCTTATTGAGATTATTCCTTCTGCAATGCCTTCGGGTACATAGAGTTCCATGCGGTGTCCCATATTGAAGACCTTGTACATTTCGCGCCAGTCGGTACCGCTTTGCTCCTGTATCAGCTTGAACAACAATGGAGTCTCGAACATATTGTCCTTTACGATGTGCAGATTGTCAACAAAGTTGAGAATCTTTGTCTGCGCACCGCCACTGCAGTGTATTATGCCGTTGATTTGCGAGCGGTAATGGTTCAGAATTTCACGGATAACAGGTGCGTATGTGCGTGTGGGTGAGAGGACTAGCTTTCCAGCATCGCTATACGGAGATTCCAATTTGTCGGTAAGCTTGCATTTGCCCGAATACACAAGTTCCTGCGGTATGCCGTTGTCGTAGCTTTCGGGATATTTCTCGGCAAGATACTTTGCAAACACATCGTGGCGTGCAGAGGTAAGTCCGTTGCTGCCCATTCCACCGTTGTAGAAGGTTTCGTACTTTGCCTGTCCGTAAGATGCAAGTCCCACGATTACATTACCATCGCCAATTTTCTCGTTGGTTATCAGGTCGCTACGTTTCATACGACAGGTTACTGTCGAATCGACGATTACCGTCCTTACAAGGTCGCCTACATCGGCAGTTTCGCCACCCGTAAGCACAATGTTTACACCAAATTGGCGCATTGTGTCGCAGAATTCCTGGGTGCCGTTGATTATAGCCGAGATTACTTCGCCCGGGATGAGCCTCTTGTTGCGACCGATGGTTGACGACAGCAGAATGTTGTCGGTTGCGCCTACGCAGAGCAGGTCGTCGGTGTTCATCACGATGGCGTCGATTGCAATGCCTTTCCATACCGAAAGGTCGCCGGTTTCGCGCCAGTACATGTAGGCAAGTGATGATTTTGTGCCTGCACCGTCGGCGTGCATTATGTTGCAGTATTCGTCGTCTCCACAGAGAATATCTGGGATTATCTTGCAGAACGACTTGGGATACAGACCTTTATCGATGTTTTTAATTGCATTGTGGACATCTTCCTTAGCGGCCGAAACCCCACGCATGTTGTATCTGAAATTATCGGGCATAACCTAATTTTTTGAAAGTGCAAAGATAAGACATAATTTACGATTTTAGATTTTAGATTTACGATTTTTTTGCAAATGAACGTCCTGCTGAATTGTATTTTTCCATATCTTTGAGCCAAATTTTCAAGATGGAAGTCATATTCTTGGGTACGGGCACATCGCAGGGGACACCAATTTTAGGTTGCAACTGTGAAGTTTGCAAGTCTAACGATTTGCACGACAAGCGTTTGCGTTCGTCTGTACTGATTCACAACGATGGCACTGACATCCTTATCGACTGCGGTCCCGATTTCCGCTACCAGATGATTCGCGAAGGTGCCAACAATGTGGACGCCATACTTTTCACCCACTTTATGCCGAACAACGCGTGATTGACGCACTGCACAAGCAGTTCTTCTACATCTTCGACAACAGCACCTACCCCGGAGTTCCGAAAGTGAACATTCACCCTATAGATTCCGATTCCGACTTTTTTGTCGGCAAAATTCAGGTTACACCGATTCGCGCCTATCACGGACAACTGCCAATATTGGGGTTCAGGATTGGAAAGTTTGCTTATATAACCGATGCCAAAGTCGTTCCCGAACCGGAATTGGAAAAACTGAAAGGAATTGACACTCTTGTCGTTAACGCTTTGCAATACGATGTTCACCCTATGCACTTTACTCTCGATGAAGCTGTTGCCTTTGCAAAGACGGTTGGTGCAAACAGGACTTATTTCACCCACATCGGGCACCGCATTTCGTACGCTACTGCAATGGCGGAACTTCCCAAAAATATGGAACTGGCATACGACGGACTGAGGTTGACAATTTGCAATCAGAAATGATTAACTTCTCAAATCATATCTGGCAATCCGTAAGCTAGAAATCCAATCAATCCACAGATGAGAATGAGCAATATAGGACTTTTTTTGAACTTGTACGATGCAACGAAAACACCAATAAAAATCAGGATGCTAAGTACAAACCTGAATGTAGATTCTGTTGGCGACCCGAAATTTTCGGTAGAAGTAAGCAACAATGCCGATGCAGCTATAAGTCCGACTACTACTTTGCGTAAAATCATGAATATATTGGCTAAAGTAGGGTTGTCTTTATGCTTCAGAAGCACTTTTGTTATAATCAGCATTAGTAGGAAAGGAAGCAAAATTACCGAAAAAGAAGCCAAAAATGCGCCAAGTACACCCATATATTCTGGGTAACCTGCATTTACAACCGCCGTGTATCCTGCGTAGGTCGCCGTATTTATACCAAGCGGCCCTGGTGTTGCCTGGCTGATTGCAAGCACGTCGGTGAATTCCTGCGAAGTCATCCACTGGTTTTCAACCACAACTTCGTTTTGTATGAGCGCCACCATGGCATAGCCTCCGCCAAAGGTGAAGATGCCAATCTTGAGAAAAGTGTAGAAAAGCTGCCAGAAAATCATTTTTTAGTCTCCTTTTTGCCTTTTATCTTGCCATAAATGAATCCGCCGACTCCTGCAACAAGTATTATTATCACTGGCGAGACTCCTAGAAGCCATATCAGCAGGGTGGCAACAACAGGAATCCAAAAATTGCTCCACGAAATCTTTGCCGTCTTTGCCATCTTGAATACAGGTGCGGCGATGAGGGCTACTACTGCGGGTCGAATGCCCTTAAAAATGCTTTCTACTATAAGATTGTCGCTGAACTGCTTGAAAAACATAGCGATTGCAATAATCATCACAATTGGCATAAGCACATTGCCTAGTATTGCGGTTATTGCTCCGATGTAACCTCGTGTGCGAAAACCAATGTTTGTCGCCATATTTACGGCAAAGACACCTGGCATTGATTGTGCTAGTGACATGGTGTCCATGAATTCATCTCTGTCAAGCCATTTGCGCTTGTCAACTATTTCCTGCTCCATAAGCGGAATCATAGCATAGCCTCCACCAATGGTGAACGCGCCTATTTTGAAGAAAGTCCAGAACAGTTCGTGAAGCCGTGCCATACCTTATTTATTTGGCACAAAATTAATGTAAATGTTTTGATGTTTGAAATTGTTTGATATTGTTTGATATTGTTTGAAGTTGTTTCATATTGTTAGTTTTAACTTTCAAACCATCTTAAACTCATAAACTTATAAACCATTTAACTTACTTTTCGTTTCCATCCAGCATTATAAACGCCGCCCAGAACCTTGGATTCTCGAAGCCAGCGGTAGTTTTCAAGGTGCGTTGTGCCTTCAGGAAGGCTTCACGCTTGGTCATGCCTTTTATAAGGTTCGAGTAAAACTCGGTCATTATCAGCTGGGTGGCTTTGTCGTCAACCGACCAGAGGCTCATGATAATGGTATGTACGCCAGCCTTCTTGAATCCGCGCTGCAAACCGAAAACCCCTTCGTCGGTAATTTCGCCAAGACCAGTCTGGCAGGCCGAAAGCACGACCATGTCGGTGCTGCGCAAGTCCATTCCGCTGATTTCCTTGGCGGTAAGAATTCCATCTTCGATGCCTTCGGGGATACTGCGGTTTTGCCAGATATTGTTGGCACCTGCAAGCATAAGTCCCGACAAGTTGAGCGACTGGCTCGAATTCAGCTTTTCGTCGGTAGGCAGGAAGAAACCATGTGTGGCAATATGCAAGAGCGAAACTTTCTTGCCCGACAAGTCCTTGAACGATTCCTCGTTGGCCTGTTCGCCTTCGCGAAGGTCGGTATTCCACTTGCCCGACTTCATCATCGATGCAATGGCTTCAACTTCTGACTTCGTTCCCGGCAGGTAGTTGAGCGACGAACGGTCTTCGTCCTTGTTGATTTCGGCAAACGAGTTGTACGAGACAGCTCGCGCACCAAAATGTTCGTTCTCACGCTTCATGGCGGCGGTGTCGGAATCGTACTTTATGCCTCCGTATAGTACAGCATCCTCGAATGGTCGCGGTGAATAGTCGGTTGCAAGGAATCGGGTGGAGGATATGCGGTACATTTCGTACTTGTCGGAAATGCTTGTCTTTGCATCGACTGGCGCGTATTCGATTGCCACCTGATGCAGAATCCCTGCCGGAGCAAAATATATGCGGGCATTCTTGACGAAATATTTTTCCATCGGTTTCCAGATGGCTGTGTAGAGGTCGGTGGAAGTGTATAAGCCCATACGCTTGTCGCGCAAGACGGTTGCACCTCTGCCGTCGTCTTGCTTGTCGGGAAGCGAGCCTGTACGCATCAGCTTTTGCAGGTCGCTGGCGGTGCATAATGGCACGAGCACTGGCGATTTCATTTCCTTTGTGAGCACAAGTGCGGCATATTGGGTTTTGGCGGAGTCAACCTCGAACTTTGTAAATTCAATTGCAACGTCACCGTTTTTCATTGCCGACTGCACATCTTTCCAAGTGAGTTCAACCGAACCTGCAATGTTGCCGTATTTTGCAGTTCTTGCAACCAAATCGCGTTCTGCATTGTTTATTTTTTCCTTCAGTTCGCGGGTGTCGATATACCTTTCCTCTACGGGCATTTCGTAAGCCTTGTTGAGCGTCTCGTTAAGCGAAACCAGTCTCATGTAGTCGGCGATGAGGGAAGAGTCGCCGCTTTCGTAGATTGTGCGTGTGAATTCAATGTCGGAAGTGAGCAGAAGTCCTTTGGTGATGAGTTCGGCATCGTAGGCACCGCCCGAAATCAAGTCGTTGTTGGGCAATTTGCTTCCGCAACGAAGAATGCGCTGGCACATCGAGCCGTTGTTTTCCCAGTACATTTCGCGTTCGGTAGCAGTTAGGAACGAAAAATCGGAAACAAGATGCTTGCGGTTAATCGTGAGCGCCGAAATGTAGCATTCGGCGGCTTTCTGGTAGTCGCCCGAGGCGAAATACACGTCGCCCTTGTTGTTGGTCATGTCGGCGTAGCGGGTGTGGTCGGTGCCATAGACTTCGGCTGCAATTTTCAGTGCATTGTCGAAGTACGAAAGTGCTTTCGTATGTTCGCCCTGCGCATTGTAGGCAAGGGCAATGTTGGCGATGGTATTTGCGTAGTCGCCAGTGTTTTCCATCTTGTTGGCGGAAATTATCGAGCGGCATTTCTCGTACGAAGCTAGTGCCTCATCGTATTTACCCATACCATAATATACATTGCCGATATTGTTGTAGCTGGCGGCGCAGTTTATGTCGTTGTCGCCAAAATTCCGCTTGTAAATTGCAAGCGATTCGTTGTAGAAGTCGAGGGCAACCTTGTCGTTTTTCGTCTTGCGGTTCAGATTGCCGAGGTTGTTGAGCGTATTGGCAACCGACGGCGAAGTTTCGTCGAGGCTGGTTCTTGCACATTCCTGCGCAATATTGAAGCAACGAGCCGACTTTTCGTAGTTTCCGAGGTGCAGGTAAGCATTTCCGAGAAGGTTGTAGATGTCAACATATAGTTCAGCATCAATCAGTCCGCAGAAAACCTTGTCCATTTTTGGCTCGAGGCATCCTATTGCCGAAGCGTAGTCGTCCGTAAGGCAGTAGGTCGATGCAATTGAGTGTATCAGGAGGTAATAGATGTCGCTGTTGTCGGTCTCGTCGAAAAGCGCGAGCATGCCATTGTAGTATTTGAAAGCCTTGTCGAAATTGTGCGAATAGGCATACAGGTCGGCGGCATTTATAAGATTCGAAAATTCGGGATATGAAAACTGGTAGTACCTGTCGAGAGCCATGTAATATTCGAAAAGTTCGTCGTATGTTTTCGTTAGGGATGCCATGTCTTGTTTCTCCTTGAATATTGCAATCCGATAGTCGAGGTATGGAAGATAGATGCTAACGGATTTTTCGTCTTTTTTGACGCTGAGACGAATAAAATTGTCAAGTTCATCAAGATATTTGGCGGCGGAATCGTAGTTGGCGAAAACGATTTCGATGAATGCGACATGTAAAAGAGATACAGAATAAATCACGCTGTCGTTTTCGCTGGTATATCCATTGGTCGTGAAGTATTTTTTCAAATCGTTGAAAGCTTTTATGCCCGAATTGCGGTCGTTTTCGTCATTACTGCCGGACGTTTCAATGTACGACGAAACGTTGTACAGCGACTGATACAGCGAGTCGAGTTCGCTCATCGGTGCCATTCCGTAAATATCTAGGTCGTCAATGCCCTCTATGGTGTCGGGACCGTCCCACAATGCCATTTCTTCATCTTCGTCGGGCATGAAGTTTTTCGACATCTTTTCGTATTTCTTGCGGTACTTTTTTGCATTTTTTGTGTCGCCAGCGAATTCGTATGTCTTGTAAAGATTTTTCAAAGTTTGGCAGTACCTATATGATGTCTTGGTATTCTTGTCTTTTTCCATCTCCGACAAGGACTTTTGGTAGCAGTTGGCGGCATTCAGAAAATTAGCCATATAGTTATATATTTCAGCCTTCGTCTCATAGATGGAAACTTTGTATTCGCTGATTTCGTAGTCTTCGAGAATGCCAGACGACTTGTCAAGAAGTGCCAGATATTCGTCACATACCTCCAACATCAATTTGCTGTCATTCAAATTGGTATATTGGTTCATCAGTTCGTTTAGTAAACTTTTGCATCTCTTTATGGTGAAGCTATTTACAGGCAAATTGTTGTAAATGTTGTATGCAAGTTTGCAATATTTTATTGTTTCGTCACTTTCGTTCATATTGCTCTTGTTTTCAGCTATTTCGTAAAGAGTGTTGGCATAGTTGCGGGTGTTTGTGAGCGACAGCGTTTCAAAGATAGCCTTTGCCTCGTCCAAGTATTCCAAAGCCTTGTTTGCACCTGTGGTTTCGCCGTAGAAACGTCCAACGTTGTAGAGCGAATAAGCGTAGTAAAGGCTGTCGGTGGCTGTTGCTTTGCCGGTTGCAATGTATTCGCGGAAAGCGACCATTGGTGTGCGTGCCTTGTTTAGGCGTTGGCTGGGGTTGCTTTCTTGCGACTTGTACAGGGCGCAAACGACATCGTATCGAAGCGAGTCGCAGCGAGTGCCCTTTGTCGGGTGGAAAGTGCCGTCGTAGAGCAGTTGTACTTCGTCATCGTCAACGGCAATATCCATATAGTCGGTCACTTTCATGTACGAGGTTGGAACAATAGCATCGTCAAAATCATTTACTTCATTTTCAATTATATAGTTGTATTCCTTGCGGTATTTTTCGGCTTCCTTGTGGTTACCAGCCGTTTCGTAGGCATCGGCTAATTTCAGTATCACATTTGCATTTCCACCGTTTGTGCTGTCGTCGCTGCTGTAGGCTTGCAGGTAGTACTCGATGGCCTTGTCGGTGTTGCCTTTTTGCATGTAGCAGTTGCCGATGTTAGTGAGTGCATAGATGTACTGGTCAATGTCGTTGTCACGGCTAAGTTCTGCCATTTTTTCGTAGTACAGGATGGCTTTGTCGTAGTCGTGGTTATCGCTGCTGTGGTAGTCGCCGAGCGCTGTCAGAATGTTTATGATGCTTTGATGGCGGTAGTTGTTGCTGGGTAGCTTGGTGAAGATGTCGAGGGCAGATTCGGCATACTTCATTGCAGTTTGCTGGTCGTTGTATAGGTTGTTGTACGTGATTGCAAGTTCGTAAAGTATATCGGCGCGGTTTTCGGTGATTGCATTTTGAGGTGACGAGCAGGCGGCATCGGCGAGTTTGAAATAATGTAGTGCGCGGGCTTTCATAAGGTTACGGCCTTCGTCACCGTCTTCGTACAATAGTTGCTGCTTACTGAAGTCGCCCATATTGTAGAGCGCATTGGCATACAGAAGGCTGTCGGCAGAATTTTTCATACCGCCTTTCTCGAACATCGTTTGAAGCGTATCGAACAGGGCAAATACATTGTCTCCGTAGCCGAAGTCGCCATCAACGACTATGTTGTAGAGCGAATCGCGGCGAGTTGCGGGCTTTTCAATCAAAGTACGGACGTCTGGCCGGTAGGTTTCTGGAATTTCGTATTCCGTTGCCAATTCAATCTGCGAAAACGAGTGCAGGCATATTATAATGGATGCAAGCAGGAGGATAATCTTTCTCATATAATACCACAAAAATTTTTAGGCAAAGATATGCAAATTTATGAATTATAAAACTTTATATGGAAAAATATTCGATAGATTCTCCCCATTAATATAATATTGTATTTGGCAGTCTGTTTTTAGTGAGCTACGCCAATCTTCACGGTTTTATTTGCAGAATTGTTATTCTTTACCTTGAAATAAAGATTTGTTGATTCATTCATTTCCATCCAACATTATAAACGCAGCCCAATACCTCGGATTCTCAAAGCCTTCGGTTGTTTTTACCTTGTTTTGTGCAGCAAGGTAAGCTTCGCGCTTGGTCATTCCTTTGGTAAGGTTGGAATAAAATTCGGTCATCATCAGCAAGGTGGCGTTGTCATCAACTGGCCAGAGGCTCATAATGATGGTTCGCGCACCAGCTTTCTTGAATCCGCGTTGCAAAC
>CACWOG010000051.1 GCA_902762455.1 uncultured Bacteroidia bacterium
ATACTTCAACTTGACACGACCCCAAATTTCAATTCCAATGAACTTTTAGTTGCAAATGTTTCATCGTCAACAACAAACACCGACACATATAAAGGCACATATATTACCAATATGCTATATGGAACAATGTACTACTGGCGTGTATGTGCTGTAAATGCTGTTGATACATCTGGCTGGTCGTCAACTTGGCAGTTCCATACCACAGATAAGGTTGTCCTGCATTCATTTAATGACACCAGTTCTACTGGCGGATATTATACTCGTCAATATTTAGAGTGGAATAATAACAAAGGTTCTTCCTCGTATATACTTCAACTTGACACGACCCCAAATTTCAATTCCAATGAACTTTCCAATATGCTATATGGAACAATGTACTACTGGCGTGTATGTGCTGTAAATGCTGTTGATACATCTGGCTGGTCGTCAACTTGGCAGTTCCATACCATAGACAAAGTTGTGCTGTATTCTCCATCAAACAATAGTACTGGATTGTCTGTTTCGTCACGCACTTTACAATGGTATAATAACAAAGGCTCTTCTTCATATATTGTTCAAGTTGATACAACCACAAACTTTAACTCTGTATTATTGCGTAATTTGAGCGTTTCTTCTTCTATGACAAATACGGATACCTATAAGAGTACAAGCATAACAAATATGCGTTATGGTACAACATATTACTGGCGTGTTCGTGCTGTAAATGCCGCTGTTGACACATCGGGTTGGTCAGCAATTTGGAAATTCACAACTGCATACCAACTTACTTCTGGTCCAACATTGATAAGCCCGGTAAACGATTCTGTTGGTGCAACACATAGCAATATTCTTCTCGCATGGCAAGCAATGGACAATGTTAATGGGTATCATTATGAAGTAAGTACGAGCAGTAGTTTCGAAAACATGGTAGCATCAGGAAACACAACGCTTACATTCAATGTTGTCAGATTGCAGCCCAGTACCACCTACTATTGGCGCGTTCAAGCATACGACAACAATGGAAACTCTCCATATTCTACTATTTGGCATTTCACCACGGCGGATGTACAACTTGTTGCCCCGGTATTGTTGGCTCCTGCAGACAACAGTACTATAACGCAGTCAAATATCACACTATCGTGGCAGGATGTGTTTGGCGCGCTAGGTTACGACATTCAGCTTTCAATCGATGAGAATTTTGCATTTGCTGTAAGCAACTACAATACTGCAGCTACTAACTTTGCATTGTCGGGACTTCCCGAGAATACGACATTTTTCTGGAGGGTGCGTTCTGCGAACAATAATGCTCAAAGCGAGTGGTCTGACATTTGGCAATTCACCATTGGCACATGCCAAACTTCGCAAACAACGCTATATTATGAAATGTGTTATGGTAGTTCCTATGATTTTGGAGCATCGTCACTTACACAATCGGGTACATATTCGCTTTCTCTAACAAATCAATATGGTTGTGATAGTGTTGTAACTTTATATCTTACAGTAAATTATCCTATTACAAGAGATATTGAAGTTTCTGCTTGTGAGTCCTATGGGTGGAATGGTCAAACATATACTGAAAGTGGTAATTATGTTAGAACTTTCACTGCTACCAATGGTTGTGATTCAGTTGTTACCCTGCATTTGACAATAAATCAACCGCAGACTGAGCATATCGAAGTCGCGGCTTGTGAATCTTACAATTGGAACGGCACAACTTATACCGCAAGTGGCAACTATCAGCAGACATTCACGGCTACCAATGGTTGCGATTCTGTTGTTACCCTGCATTTGACAATAAATCATCCGACTACAGCAGAATTTGCAGTTTCTGCTTGTGATTCCTACGTATGGAATGGTGAAACTTATACCGAGAGCGGTGATTACGAACGGACTTACACATTGGCTAGTGGTTGCGATTCTGTAGTTACATTGCATTTGACAATAAATCATCCGACTACGGCAGAATTTACAGTTTCCGCTTGCGACTCCTACGAATGGAATGGTGAAACTTATACCGAAAGTGGAATCTACACCCAGAATTTCACTATTGCAAGTGGTTGCGATTCTGTTGTAACCTTGCATTTGACAATTAACCATACGCAGACCCAACAATTTGAAGCCGAGGCTTGCAATTTCTATGTATGGAACGGTGTGTCATATAACGAAAGTGGTGACTATGTTCAGACTTTGTCTGCTGCAACTGGCTGTGATTCGGTCGTTACGTTGCATCTTGTCATTAACGAACCGGTAACTTATGAGTTCGATACATCTGCAAATGAATCGTTTGTTTGGAATGGTGAAACATTTACCGAAACAGGCGACTACACTCAGGCTTTCACTGCTGCCAACGGTTGCGATTCAATTGTAACCTTGCATTTGAATGTCATTACGGGAATTTCGGAAACAGAAATGCAGATAAGCATTTTCCCGAATCCAGCAAACGACATCCTCAACATAACATCTTCGGAAGAAATTTCAGAATTTGAAATTGTAAATGCGTTGGGACAGGTTGTAAAGCTCATAGAAGTGAACGCAGACAATGCTGTTTGCGATGTGGAAGATTTGACAAGCGGGGTGTATGTGGTACGTCTCCGCACCCTTCGACAAGCTCAGGGGGCGGTTTTACGGAAATTTGTGAAGGAATAAAGATATTTGACAATAATAGCGGCGCAAGACATTGTACCGCTATTATTTTTTTTACCTAGCAGTAAAAAAGTTTATTTTTCAAGGCAACCATACCGCAATTTTTTCGTTATGTTATTATATTTGTAAAAAATAAAATATGCGAATGCGATTTATAACAATTTTGTTTTTGGGTTTAATGTCGTGCAGCTATGCTATGGCATACGACTTTTCGGCAATGTGCGAAAGTGGGCAGATACTTTTTTATAGCATTACATCGAATGAGGAACCATATACGGTGAAGGTTGTTGTGGAGAATGAATCATCGTCATCTGCGTATAGTACATTCCCTACAGGTGACCTAGTTGTACCAGCAACTGTTACATATAATGGCATCGAATATTCGGTTACACGCATTGGTTTTAATGCTTTTTATAATTGTAGTGGACTTACATCGGTTACAATGGGGGATAATGTTACTATCATTGATGGTTACGCATTTGAAGGCTGCAGCGGACTTACATCAATTACAATTCCATATTCTGTAGGTAAAATCGGTGCTGGTGTATTTATGGGGTGTAATGTATTGGCCTCAGTTTATTATACTGGAGACATTGCACAGTGGTGTGAAATAATATTTAACAATGAAGAAGCAAATCCGCTTTACAAAGCACATAATCTATATATCAACAATACTCTTGTTACCGATTTGGTAATTCCAGAATCAATAACTGTGATTAAGCCATACGCATTTTATAAAGCTTCATGCCTGACATCAGTCAGTCTCGGAAATTCTGTTGAGAGTATTGGAATGCGTGCGTTCGCTGAATGTAATGGACTTACCGAGGTTATAATATCCAATTCGGTGGATACAATAAAAAATTATGCATTTGAGAATTGCAATGGGGTACAATCTGTAACGATAGGTAATTCTGTTAAGTACATTGGCGATAATGCATTTTCGGGTTGCTTAGGATTGACGACTGTTAATTTTAATGCTACAAATTGTTCAGCAATGGGAGGGGATTACTGCTATATGAGTAATCCTGAATATATGGTATTTTGGAATTGTCCGTCTTTATCAACTGTAAACATAGGCGATAATGTGTTGAAAATTCCCCAAAACGCATTTTTAAACTGCGAAAGTTTGATTTCTGTGAATATGGGCAACTCGGTTTCTCGGATTGGCGATAATGCATTTAGTGGATGCAGAGGCCTTACAACGATAACAATTCCAAGTTCGCTAGAATTTATTGAAAACAATGCTTTTTCCTCATGTCTTCATTTAACGGCAGTGTATTATACAGGCAGTGTTGAGGAGTGGTGCAGAATAGTGTTTGGCAGCAATTATCAATTCTCGACGAATCCGCTTTATTATGCACACAACCTATATATAAACGATAGCCTTTTGACAAGTTTGGTAATTCCAGAAACAATAACTGAGATTAAGCCATACGCATTTTATAATGCATCATGTCTTACATCAGTCAGTCTCGGCAATTCTGTTGAAACTATTGGCGATTATGCATTTTATGGCTGTACTGGTTTGACAGAGCCGATTTTTACTGAAAGACAATTTGTTTACATGCCATACGGATATGCATCCGAATACACAATACCCGACGGAATACAGCAGATTGTTGGCGGTGCATTTGAGAATTGCAACAGTTTGGCTTCGGTCACGATTCCCAATTCAGTAACAAGCATAAATTTTAGAGCATTTTATAATTGCAACGGACTCACGGCGGTGCATTATCAGGGAGACATTGTTCAATGGTGCAATATCTCATTTAATGGAAGTTATGGTTCCAATCCGCTTGAGAGCGGTCATAATCTATACATAAACGATAGTCTTGTTACAAATTTGACTATACCGGAAAGCATAACGGTAATAAAAAGTAATGTATTCAGTGGTGCGTCATGTCTTACATCTGTAACAATACCTAATACGGTTACAAGCATTTATTCTCGCGCATTTTATAATTGCATCGGATTGCAATGTGTATTAATACCAAGTACAGTTACATTTATAGCTTCAGAAGCATTCTATATGGTCGGGTCAATTATATACAATGGTCCTGCAACTGGCAGTCCATGGGGCGCTCGTTCGGTTGGCGGTTTTGTTGATGGGGATCTTATTTATTCCGATAATACCGAAACCTATCTTATCGGATGTAATCAGTTTGCGAGTGAAGTTACTATACCAAATACAGTTACGACTATTGGACCGCAGGCTTTCCTTAATTGTGAGCAACTAACATCGATTACAATTCCCAATTCTGTTACGGAAATTGGTTCGGGTGCTTTTTCTGGATGCAAAAACCTTGAAGAGATTTCAATACCATTTGTAGGTGGCAGTGCATCTGCAACTTCCCAATCCAGTATTACGCAATTTGGATATATATTTGGAACAGATATATATGATGGTGTTTATATTACGCAAGGTCATAATGCAGGTACATGTATTCCAGGTGGATTGAGGCACGTTAATATAACTGGAGGCGAGAAAATATTTCATTATGCATTTGAAGGGTGCTCTATGCTTCATAGTGTAACAATTCCAGAATCAATCAAATACATTGGCAATGATGCATTTTCATCATGCACACGCTTAAATTCAGTTATTTATACAGGTTCTGTCGCTCAGTGGTGCAATATTACATTTGGAAATAGCGCTTCAAATCCGCTCGTTAGGGCTCATGCTTTATATATTAACGAAAATCTAGTAACAGATTTGGTTATTCCAGATACAACAACAAAAATAAATGCGTATGCATTTCAAGGTGCATCTTGCTTGATGTCAGTGTCGTTTTCACCTGCTGTTGATACAATCGGTAGTTATGCCTTTTCAGGTTGCAGTGGTCTGATAGGCTTGTTGGATATACCTAATACGATGACACGGATAGAGTCATACGCATTCCAGAATTGCAACAGTATATCATCATTAAGGCTTGGTAATTCTGTCACTTACATAGGTTCAAATGCGTTTTATGGATGTAGTATGATTCATGAATTAACAATTCCTAATTCTGTCATTACAATTGGTAGCAATGCATTTGGAAATTGCAGACAACTGAGAGTTGTAAATTATAATGCAACGAATTGTTTATATATGGCAAGCGATGTATGGACTAATTGCAATTTGTTTACAATATTGAACATAGGTGATAATGTGACCAATATTCTTTCACAGGCATTTTTCAATTGTAGTGGGTTGACGTCCGTTGTAATTCCTAATTCTGTTACTGAAATTGGGTGGGCGGCATTTCGTTATTGCAATGGAATAAGAACAGTAACGATTGGTAGTTCGGTCGTTGAAATTGATAATTATGCTTTTGATTGTTCTAACCTGGATACGATATATTCTTACGCAGAAAATCCTCCGTCAATACAATATTGCACTTTCCCTTATGGTAATACTAGTATTCCAGTTGTTGTCCCCTGTGGCAGTGATGAGGCTTACAATAATGCCAGATATTGGTCTGAATTTACAAATATTCAAGGAAAAGTGATGTATAATGTAATTGTAGGTAGCAACAATAATGAAATGGGGGATGCTGTAGTTACGCAGGAGCCAGTATGTATTGATTCCACCGCTATTATTACGGCTATAGCTAATGATGGATACCATTTTGTTCGGTGGAACGATGGAAATACGGATAATCCGCGCACAGTACATGTTTCGTCTGATACTACTTTTGTTGCTGAATTTGAAATTGTTACTGACATAGAAGATAATGTCGCCAACGAGATTTCTTTGTTCCCGAACCCAGCAACCGACATACTAAACATCACATCATCTGAAACAATTTCCGAAATAGAAATTGTAAATGCTTTGGGACAGGTTGTAAGGCGCATGGAAGTGAACGCAGACAATGCGTTTTGCAATGTTGAAGATTTGACAAGTGGGGTGTATGTGGTACGTCTTTGCACCCTGCAGCGCACTGAGCCTGTCGAAGCGAGCGGAGTCGAAGGGTCGGTTAGGTTCATCCAACGGAAATTTGTGAAGGAATAATACAAATTTTACAATAAATCGTAGGTGCAGTTTTGTCCGCACCTACGATTTTTTTTTCTCACATCAAATAATTCCTTACTTTTGTTTTGGTAAACGTACCGGATGTTATAACTATGAACTTAGAGAATATTTGCAAACAGACTGTATTTGTGGCCGAGAATGCTGCCGAAATCATTCGTAGTCACATCAATAGTGCCGACTATAAAATCGACGCCAAGGGGAAGAACGATTTCGTTACCGAAATTGATAAGAAAACCGAGAAATTCATCGTTGACGAACTGCAAAGGATATTGCCCGATGCCGGTTTCATCGCCGAGGAAAAGTCATCGTTGAAGGTCGGCGAGGTTTTCAACTGGATAGTTGACCCGATTGACGGAACTTCCAATTTCATACACGGGATTTATCCTTGCTCTGTGAGCATTGCCCTGAAGCAGAACGACGAGATTGTCGTCGGGGTGGTGTACGAAGTGGGGTTGAAGGAATGCTTCCATGCCTACAAGAATGGTGGCGCGTGGCTCAACGGCGAGAAAATTTCCGTTTCAAAGGTAAATTCCGTTTCTAATGCCTTTGTCGCAACCGGGTTTCCATACAACAGGTTCGAAATCATAAATCCGTACATCGATTTGCTGAAGCATTTTGTCACTAATGCACAGGGAGTTAGACGATTGGGTTCGGCTGCCGTGGATATGGCTTACGTTGCTGCGGGACGCTTCGATGCTTTCTACGAGTACGACCTGAAACCTTACGATGTGGCGGCTGGTATAATCATTTTGCAGGAGGCTGGTGGCAAGGTCTGCGACTTTTCTGGTGGCGACAACTATCTGTTCGGCGGCGAAATGGTTGCTACAAATTCGTTGATACACAAGGAATTTTCTTCCATAGTAACAAAATTTATGAATGGATGCAAGGGCTAAGATAGAGATTAGGCGCTTGCTTGCGGCGGCTGTCATTCCCACGTTCTTTATGGTCCTGTGCTGGATGATGTTCGCTGCCGAAAGACTGCTGGATGTGAGTTTCTCGCAGTACGGACTTATGCCGCGGGAAATATCGCACTGGTTCGGTGTGTTCACAATGCCTTTTCTTCATGCTAATCTTTCCCATATTTTCTCCAACACAGTGAGTTTCGTTGTGCTTGGAACTATGCTTTTTTACTTTTACCCCGAAAAGGCACTGCGTGTTTTCCTTATTTCGTACATTTTTACCGGAATATTGACGTGGATAATCGGTATCGGTGGTGTACACATCGGGGCAAGTGGAATGATATATGCCTTTGCTGCATACATATTTACGGTTGGAGCACGAAGCGGAAACATCCAGAATATGGCTCTGTCGCTGATTGTTGTTTTCTTGTACGGCAGTATGGTGTGGGGACTGTATCCGCAGAATACTGGCATAAGTTGGGAGGGCCATCTGGCAGGGGCGATTACGGGACTTGTATGCGCCTTTATCTATCCAATCAAAAAGGTTGTTCACGACTTTGACGATGAGGACGATGATGACTACGATACGACCTTCGAAGGTTCTGATATTGAGATAAAATACCATTATACATCAGGAAAGGAGAAAAATGAGTAACGCATTGCAGTGGAACGACTATTCATCGTACATCCGCAGGACTTTTGGCGAGCGGGTGCAGAAAATCTCTGTAAATGCGGGTTTTACATGTCCCAACCGCGACGGAAAGATTAGCACCGACGGCTGCATTTATTGCACCAACAAAAGTTTCAGTCCGTTTTATTGCAATTCCGACGATTCCATTGCCGTGCAGTTGCAGAAGGGAATAGATTTTTTCAGACCGAAGTACAGTGCACAGAAATATTTGGCTTATTTTCAGTCATATACTAATACGTATGTGCCAGACAGAAGCGAAAAACCTTCCCTTCGACTATGCTCAGGGGACGGTTTGGAGCTGTTAAGACAAAAATTCGATGAAGCCCTCTCCGTTGATGGAGTGATTGGCCTTGTTGTTTCTACCCGTCCCGATTGTATTGACGATGAGATACTTAGACTTCTTGCCGACTATGCTGCAAGCAATTACGTTGAAATTGAATATGGACTTGAATCAACCAAAAACTCAACCTTGGAATTTATAAATCGCGGACATACCTACGAGCAGGCGGTCGAGGCAGTTGAGCTGACGCAAAAATATGGCATAATGTGCGGACTTCACCTCATAATCGGTTTGCCTTACGAAACCGAAGACGACTTTTATGCACATGCCGAGAATATTTCCCATTTACCAATCTCAACTCTGAAACTCCATCAGATGCAGGTACTTAGGAATACGCGGCTGGAAAAGTTGTATGCCGAAAATCCGAATATGCTTACCGACTTGTCGCTGGAGAATTATGTGCGCATAGTTGCCAATTTTATGGACATCCTTAATCCAGAGATAATTGTAGAACGCCTCACCAGCGAATCTCCACGCGATATGCTTTTGTATCCCGACTGGGGTGGACGAAAAAATTTCGAGGTGGCGCATATTGTGGATGCTTATATGAAGAGGAACGGGATGTATCAGGGGCGGAATTATAAGGGCTAACAGTTTGCCTGAAGATAAGTCTGTCCGCCTGTTCGTCTGTCCGCCTGTCCGCCTTTTCGCCTGTCCGCCTTTTCGCCTTTTCTCCCGCAAGACATTTACCATTGTTTTGGATAGAAAAAATTATTATCTTTGGCAAAAAAATAACAGATGAAAAAATTAGCTTTTATAATTATCCTAATTGCTTCATTTATAGCGGTTTCTTGTCGTGTAAAAAATTCTTGTGAGATTAATCACACTGGAAGTATAGCCGTAATTAATAATTATGGAGAAACCGTGGAGCTTCGCATCAACAACGAAAAGATTGGTGAGATAGAAAACGGAAACGTTATTAAATCCGACAGGGTGGTCGGCAAATACGATGTAAATGTCGTAAAGTTCCCAAACGTATGGGATACAACCATCAATGTAGTTGAGTGTCAGATTATTGAATATACAATAAGAAAGTAGTAGGCTGATGGATAATCTGTCTGTATATTCTGCATCGGCAGGCTCGGGAAAGACGTTTACCATTGCGTACGAGTACATTTCGATGATGCTGAAGGCGGAAAACTATGCCGCTTTCCGTAATATTCTTGCAGTAACGTTTACCAACAAGGCCTGCGATGAGATGAAGTCGCGAATAGTGCTGAACTTGTTCCAGATTTCTAATGTTGACAAGGCTCCAGATGACCTGAAAAAGAAAACTAAAGGTATCATCGACAAGATAAAGGAAAGAACGGGTCTTGACGAGTCAACCATAATCAGGCGTTCTCGGAATTTCTTTACGCAGATTATACACGACTATTCGTTTTTCTCGGTACATACAATTGACAGTTTTTTCCAAAAAATCGTCAGAAATCTGACATACGAGCTTGATATGCAGCAGAATTACGAGTTGGAACTGAATACCAGCCTTGTGATTTCGCAGCTTGTCGATGACATTATGTTGAGGGCTGAGTCTGATGCCGAACTTAACAAGTACATATCGTCGATGATTGAGGATAATATCGAAGCAGAAAAAAAATGGATTCCCAAGGAAGCGATAAAAAGTTTCATTTTGCAGGCTGTTGCTGCCGACTATAAATTTTCTGATTTTGATATTGATGCATACGAGGCTAAAATTGACGGCATTATCAAGGATTTCTGTGACGAGTTCAAGAAAAATATCGACGGAATTACAGCTAAAATAAAGAGTAATGGGTTGAACGATGATGATTTTTCTCATATTAGCGGTGGCATTTACAACACATACAAGAATTTCTCCAATTTCGATAGTGGAAAATCATTATGCCTGGATATGCTTCTTGATAAATTTTCCGCCGACAAATTTTTACAGGACAATTGGTTTAAGAAAGATTCAAAAAATACGGGGCTTGTCAGTGTGTTCAAGCCGTTTACTGATGAAATAAGCAAACTAGATTCTGTTTACGATTCTAAATACAAGAAGTTCTGTACGGCATATATGGTGAAGAAGAACCTTAATCTTGTACGCCTGTATGCCAAGGCAAGCGAAATCCTGCACGAAAACCTTGGGCGCGATTCTGTGTTCCTGCTTTCGGATGTGCCGTCGTTGCTGTCGAAGATAATAAGAAGCAATGATGATGGAAGCGGTGATGTGTCGGTGATGCCGTTCGTATTTGAAAGCATCGGCACAAAGTACGACAATTTTATGATAGACGAGTTCCAGGACACAGGAATCAAGCAGTGGGACATTTTCCAGACTATGCTGCACGATGCCTTGTCGCAGGGACACGACAGCATTGTTGTAGGTGACATCAAGCAGTCGATTTACTCGTGGCGCGGTGGCGACTGGCGGATTCTTTCGCGGTTGGCGAACCGAGATAGGGAAGAATTGCTTGCGGATTACTGCGGACTGAAAAGCCTTACTGATAATCACAGGACTGCAAGGAATATTGTCGAGTTTAACAACGATTTTTTCTATCAGGAATACACGAAAAATGAAAGTTTGTTTGGCGATGAAAAAATAGACCCGCAGTTCAAGTCGCTTTACGATGATGTCTGGCAGGGTGTAACGGAAGATAAGGATTCCGAAATAAATGTGAGGTTGTACGGCAGTGATGGCGATAGTTCGGATGAAACTCTGTCTGACCGCATTTTCAAGGATATGGTTTCCGAAATTGAGAACTTACAGTTGAATCACAATGTTCCGCCAAGCAAGATTATGATACTTGTCCGCAAGAAGAGCGAAGCAAGTTTTGTGGCAAACAGCTTTCTTGCTATTGCCGAGTCAGACAGAAAGCCGGGCGTGCGCTACGATGTGGTTTCCGACGAAGCCCTTTATATCTCCACCAACCGTGCGGTGAAGATTATTCTGGCATATATGCGCTATATCCTTAGCAATAAGGCTGGTAAAAACGATGACGACAAAAGCGCCAACTATGATATTTCGCTTGTAGAGTCGGCATACCTCTATTATTTGGAGAAGAATAATCTTGAGGTCTGTTCCTGCTTTAACAAGGAAGAGATGGTGCAGGCGTTTCTGGAGGATTTGAATCCTGATGGAGACCAGTTGGAAAAGCAGGATTTGGGAAAACTTAAGTTTTTGTCGGAGAAACAGTCTTTTGAGATTGTTGACATTATGATTGGCAGGCTCAAGTTAAACGAAAACGGCAGAAATGTACCTTTCTTGATTGCATTCAGGAATGTTGTTCACAATTTTTCCGAAAAGTCAACCGACCTGCAATCGTTCATCGACTACTGGGACGAGCGTGGTTCGGAGGAGACACTGAAGATTCCAGAAAGCCAGAATGCAATGAAAATCATAACAATCCATAAGTCGAAGGGACTTGAAGCCGATTACATTTTCATACCGTTCTGCAACTGGGAGTTTGTCGGTAGCGGAGGTGTAGGTGTCGAGTATATGTTTGTGGATGAGCCTATTGAAGGGAAATTGTCGGGCGATGGAAAGGTGATAAAGATACCCGTTGCCGGCAAGAAGGCGTTGGAAAAGACAAGTATGGCGGCAGAATACAACGCAAATCTCTACCGTAAGGCTATCGAGTCGTACAATTTGCTATATGTGGCATTTACAAGGGCTAAATATGGGCTTTATGTGTCGGTGATAGAAAAGACTGAGAGTAATAAAGACAAAAAGAAAGCTGCCAAGCCATCTAAACTGACGCATGTTTCGCAATTGCTTTCCGATTATTTCTCGGACGAAAGTCTGGACGGTGATATTGTTGTCCCGACCAAAGGTGAAACGCTTAGAAAAAGAAGCGACGGTTGGAATATGTCCAAAGATTCCACCGCAAATGTCAGGATATTTACAAAGGGCGGACTTTCGGCAAAGGACGAGAAAAAAACACCTTCCAATGGCGATTTTATTACCGACTATCCTGTTTGTAAAAAGCCACAGATTAGCATTGTACATCACCTGCGCGATGATGTTGAAGGCGAATGGTCG